>CAZPTQ010000046.1:6771-28203 GCA_964589365.1 uncultured Saprospiraceae bacterium | reverse complement strand
GAAAACCTCCTTCGCCAAGGCTTCGGCGGAAAACCTCCTTCGCCAAGGCTTCGGCGGTTAAAAGGGGGATTAGCTCAGCTGGTAGAGCGCTTGCATGGCATGCAAGAGGTCATCGGTTCGATCCCGTTATCCTCCACGAAAGCCTCGTCTTGAAAAGGGTGGGGCTTTTTTATTGGTGGTTTCGAGGGCCTGTTCATTGGTTTGGCTGGACATGGTGGATTATTTAAACAAGTTTTTTACTTCTTGGGCTATTGTTTTTTTTACGGTTGTCCAATCTGCATTTTTGAACAATTGCAAATCTTCATCTCCATCAGCATCATCGAAATAGCTTAGGCTTCTCGCCACCAGAAATTCGGCGCCATCCGGGTATTTTTGATTGTAAAAGGCGAATAGCCCTTCAAGCGTATAATATTGCAGCAGGAAATACAAGTCAACAAAATCTCTTTTACGCCCGCGCCCCGTAATGGCGCCGAGTTTCATGGCTCCTATGTCGGGCAAGTCTATTAAACGGATGCCCGCTTCCACTTTCACTTCCCGAATCAGTGGGTACTTGTAGTGGACAAAATCTACTTTCACCCCTTCGATATTGAGAATCAGGATGTTTTTTGTTTGATGGATCGGGCGGCAGCCACCTAAACCGCCAACTAATTCCAGGATTTCGTCTTTTTCAAACGGACGCACACCAAACAAATCGAGGTCAACCGAGACCCGGTGGCCAATTTGCAACGCAAGCGCGGTGCCTCCCGCTAGGTTGAAGTCTGCCAGCTCTGGCACAGCCATTATTTTGTTCAATAAACCCAGTGTCCCGGGTTCGATTGTATGTACGTGAAGCATCTGAACTGTTCTTTGGGAATGTCAAAAATGCAACTTAAAAAATTCAGTGTTTTGGCGTCAAGGTCGCGGGATTGGAGCATTTCGTCGCGAATACGATCCATTCCATATTTTTTTTGAATGGCCCTCCAATCGGACAGGGTACCGTACATCACCACCCGCTCGATGACATACCGCGCCTTGTTGTCCCAGTCAATGGCGTTATAATTGGTGTCCCAAAAAATGACCCTTGACAAATTCATGCCGGCACCTTTATTTGCTTGATTGTCCATAATTCACAGACAAAGTTATGGGTTTGGCCTCACACTTTTATTTTCCCCGTCACCACACTGTTGATCAGCGGCACTTTGTACTCTTTGAGCTTCTCTATTTCGGATTGCATGAGGGAGATGCAAGAGGTCATCGGTTCCCTGCCTATCGGCAGACAGGGATCCCGTTATCCTCCACAAAGCCTCATCTTGAAAAAGGGGGCTTTTTTGTTGGATTGGCTCAGTTCGTAGAGCGTCCCGAATGCATTCGGGAAGTGATCAGCCGCCCAGATTCTCTACTTTACAACTGTCCAGTTTTTTGGGAGGGGATCAATCTCGGAAAAGCGAGGGTCTCCCTCTACAGGATTAATACCTCTATAATTTTGATCTGTAAATATTTTTAATTACCATTGGTTTAATGATATGTTCCCATCCAAGGTAGCTTTGGACAAATCTTAATAAGGAAAATATTAGCCAGTAGGTAAATGCAATAGCAATCAAGCCTAATATCACCATATCAATGCGAAAAACTGCTCTGCTTTCCATTATGAATTTCCCTAACCCTGTTCTTGAGTATCCGAATAAAATATCCCCAACAATCGCAGCGAAATACACATAGGAGAAATTATAAATAACTGATTTAGATATTAGCAGATTCTTTATAATTAATTTAAATTTATAAATCTCCTTTTCATACGAGTTGATACTTTGAATAGCCGCATTGATGGATCTGAGAAACAACCCAATGGAAAGAAATAAAAGGCTTATGAAAGCAATTGAGTCTATACTTAAATTCAACATATAAAACCCCATGATAAATAGAAATGTAAATAAAATCAGGAAAAAAGAAGATGCAAATGAGAAAATATGGGTGTGGCTTAATGAGAAATTTATTTTATCCATGAAATATATAATGGAACTTGTAATAACCATAGAAATAAACATCCCAATGCCAAACGAAAAGAGTACGTTAACAATCGTCCATAAAATTGACGACATGAGTACTTTATTGTATTCAAATAAACTAAATGCTATTTCTTGAAACGAAAAATCTATGACTTTATTTTCGGTAAGTTTGCAGGCAAGCTTTATGCCTAATAGAATTATTGTCAACGCAATACTCATTTGAATAAATGAACTTGCAATAATTGAAGGCTCTTTTAGATCTAAAACATTTATTGGGGAAAGTTTTGATTTATTTATTCTATCGGTTAGCCAGATCGAAATGTCGTTTTCTGCCTGGTCTTTCAACGCTGACAAGGAATCAAATGGCTTTGGACGAAAGTACCCAGTCTTAAAATCGCTAACTTTATCCATGAATTTTTTAGCACGCTCTTCTCTTCGCTCAACATCTTTAATATACACTAGTATTTTCCCTGGATTGTTTTTTTTGGCGATATCATATTCCCGTTCAGTTACAGAGATGTTTAACTCTGGAATTACCCAGCCATATCGAGCACCAACGATCAAAATAAATAAATCACAATCTTCTGCCATTTCATCACAAACCTCTTGCGGAGACCTTGCAATAGACCCCATGTTTTCAGATCTAAATCGCTCGAATCGAAATTCTTTTATCGCTTCATCAACGGCACTTCTTTCTTCAATCAAATCATCTATTGTTGAATGCTTACTATTGCACGTTCCGCGCTGTCCTCACCATGACCCCATTATGTCTTCAATACAGTTGGAAGTACCAGTTAATGCCGAATCGTACGGCGATTTCGTGGTGGAGAGCGAACTCTGTCCCTTTGTCGGAGGCGATGGACAAGAGTTGTTCTTTGAAAGGGTTGAACACGTCATGGATGGCAGTTTGAACTGTTCGGGCGGTTTTGTCTGGCATCTTTTTGAGGAGGTTGATGTTGTGCCGTCGGTGCGGCTCACCACTTGATTCCATCCCCTTCGATAAGTACAGTCCTCCCCCAAACAAAACGAGCCCCCCATAAATCAATTACGAGAGACTCATTTTGCTTTCTATTGCTTCTTTCTACCGCAACACCAGCTTCCCACTTCCCAGCAACTGACCATTGCTGCGCACTTGCAGCAGGTACAGCCCTGCGGGCAAATCGCCGCGCTCGAAACGCCATTGTTCGCCGTTTGCTGTGGCCGTACGCACCGAGCGACCGGTGGCATCGCGTAATTCTACTTGCCATTCCTGCAAGCCTTCGATGCCGCGCAGTTCGAGCAGGGCACTTTGGGCCATTGGGTTGGGCAACACGCGCAGTTCGAGGCCATCGCGGTAGGGTTGCCATGTGTTCACGGTCACAAAGTCCTTTCCAACGCGATGTACTGTAGTGTTAGTGATTACGGGTTCGTTGAAATCAAAGAAGATGGCCGCTGAGTTCAGGATGTCCGTTTGCAATGGCACATCGGCTTTTTGTGCAATACGGAACGATACGAATCCATTGGAAGCATCCAGGTTGGTGCTGCTGTCGGGCAGCAGGATGTTGTCAAATGTAAACTTGATGTTTCTGTCGCCGTAGAACTCGAAAGTGTACGGGTGGCTGCTCGCGCCGGGGCGTACGCTGGCAGGGTCGAGCCAGGTCGAGAGTGTGTCGCGGATGACGACTGTAAACGCCGTGTCGGTGCCCGTGTTTTGGAATCGGATCAGGTATTCCAGGTCGGTGCCGGGTTCGATATACCGCGCCACACCGTAACCAATGGGGAATCCTTGTTTGTCGTTGGGATCGTAGGAGCCGATGTTGGGGGTACAATCAATGTCCATCCAAGGGTCATTGTCGCCCAGCGAAAACTGGTTCACAAATCCGATACTGAATTGTCCGCCGTTGGCGCAACCTTCCACAGTTTGCATCGGGAAGGACACGCCAGGGTGGAAGGGTTCTTGTTCCACTTCCACACGCCAGGTAGCGCCGTTTGCGGGCACTTTGATATGATGTTCTTCGCCAGGGGCAAGGAAAATGGATGGGGGTGGGGCATTCATAAACATAACAGCATCTTCAATGATCACATATTCAAGTGCGCTGCTGGTGCTTCCGTTGCCTACGTTGCGGATGGTGAAATCCAGTGAATCGGTGTTGCATTCGGCTTGGACACGCAGGCTGGCGCCCGACCACTGCGAATTGAGCGGCTCGCAGGAGCCTGTTGGATAAATCACAGCCTCGGAGCAGTGCGTTTGGCCTATCGTAGCATTGCAACTCACCTGTACCGTCACGGAAAAACTACCACAATGGTTCAACGGCACTGTGCCAAGATCGAACCGGAACAGGTTGTTGCCAAGGTCCGTAAATGCAGCCGAAGAACCTGTAACGCTAAGGAAGTCGTCGAACTGGATCTCTGTATAGGCATCCGTGGCAGCAGCAGTGCCCTGATTGCAATAGTGAACCCAGTAGGTATTGCTGAAACAGCGGCGCAGGAATCGAACGCCTATGTCCACCGTCATTGCTGGACAAATAGCCTCGGGCTGGAGCAGAAAGTCGCGCTCCTCTGTTTGGTTGGGATTGACTGTCACAGTATACGATGCCACGCAGGGTGTCCAAAGGTTGTTGAGTGGCACCACCGCTACGGTATAGGTTCCGGCATAGAGTTCTACCCGGTAAAAACCATCGGCGTCGGTGTTCATAAAATAATCATCTCCCGCGGCATCAGTGATGCGAATATGGAAATTGGCCAGGCCTTCGTCGGAGGGTTCTAGCGTGCAGTTGGTGTTCCAGTCGGCAAGCACATATCCTTCGATGTTGGCGCACTCGTCTGGATCCTCTTCCACCACATAAGTGGCCACATCAGTGCAGCCCCTGCTGTCCGTCACCGTAACGACATAAGTACCAGCATCCGGGTATTGAATGAATGGGAAGGCATCACCAGTGTTCCACAAGTAGGAAAACGGCGGAAGACCGAACGTGGTAAACGCCCACATTCCCAGTGAATCGGTGCCACAAAACGGGCTGTCGGAATAGTCAATGAAGACATTTGGCCCTGAGAAGTTTCCTACCGCTCGGCAGGATGCGCCAGAGCATCCACTGACAGTGTTGGTGACGGTCACACAGAATGTGGTGACAGTACCTGGTGCGGAGGAGGGGACAAGAATGGTTTCAGTAGTCTCTCCCGTGGACCAGGCATAGGTGATTGGGTCGGCCCCTACGCCTGAAGCACTTGCCTTAAGTTCTACATTGCCATCGCAAAATGTGTTGATGATCGTAACGGTAGTCTGCACAACTGAACCGTCCTGCGCCACCACAACCGTATCGCCTCCCCAACATTGGAGGCTATCGAAAACAAAAACAAAGTAGGTGCCGGGTATGGTAACGATGGGGTTCGGAATATTGGGGAGCTGTGCTGGCCCATTCCAGGAATATTGGTAATTACCAGCCGGGGTCACACTGGTCTGTAATTGCACAGAAGGGTTTTGGCAGCTGATCAGTGCAGGTGGCGCAACATCCACCGTCAAATTACAGGGAGGTTGGGCGCGCAGGCCCAGAGAAAGCAGGGAAAGCGCGGCGAACAGTAGAAAACGAATTTTTTTGTAGCACATAATGTGTTGTGTTTGGGCGTGAGAGCCATGGTAAGGTGTATTTTTTTCTTTTGGCAAGGGTGGTTTGCGTAAGGAACGCGGACGGAATAAGGGAACAGTTCTGGCGGCCTTGTTTTGGCCTTGTCTTCGTTGCTCGTTGGTTGTTTCGCCCCACAAAACGCCCTTCTCGCGCCTTGACAGGACCAAAAACGGCTCCCCAGAACTGTTACCTCATTCCGTCCGCGTTCCTAGATACTTTTTGATGGTACAAAAGTTCAGGTTTATGCGCAGTCATGCAAATACATTTTTAAGCATTTATTATTGATAAAAACATAAAATAATTGAACAAGTAATTGATTTTCTGATATTTGCGAGCGTTAAAATTTTAAAATAATGGAAAATTCCCGCCTTTGGCAAGTCATCATTTTGCTCACATCCGCCGAGCGCAAGCAATTGAACCAATGGCTTCAATCACCGTTCTTTAGCCGAAGGCCGCAACCGTTGGCATTGTTCAGCTATTTTCGAGGCTGTCTGGAATCTGGCACCGCCCCAATGCAGGAGGCCATGCAAAAGGCCATTTTCGGAGCAGACAAACCCGCAGATATACAGGCTTTACGCGCCGTGATGACCGAACTGATGGGGCATATTGAGCATTTTTTGGTTTATTCTGAAAAGTTTGAAAGGAAAAGCGATTACCATATCCGCCTCGCAGAAGCCTTTCGCAAGCGGGGCCTGGAAAAGCACTTCCGCCAAAGCCTGCACGCAGCACGCAGCGACTGGGCCAGCCAACCTTATCGGCATGTCGAGTATTTCGATGCGCAAGCAGCCATTGAGTACGAATTGTACCAGTACCAGAGTGCCGGGCAGCGCACAGAGGCTCTCAACTGGCAGGAACTTTCCAACCAGACCGATACAGCGTTCATTGCCCGTAAGTTGCGACAGGCCTGCTTCGCGCTGAGCCACCAGGTAGTATACAGTACGGGCTACAATTTTGGGCTGCTGGACGTGGTGCTCGCCCACATTCGCGACTCGGAAGCATTGCAAGCCATCCCCTCAGTGGGGCTGTATTATTTTTGTTATCTGTTTCTGACGGAGGCAGAAGGAGAGCCTTATTTTCGGGAGTTCAAGCTGCGGCTTTTGGCCAAGCTTGGGCAATTGCCTGTGGACGAACAGCGCAACCTCCACCTTTTGGCCTTGAATTTTTGCATCCGAAAGATCAACCAATCCACGCCGGCCTATTTCCGCGAGGCGCTTGATTTGTACCAATCGGCGTTGAATGCCAACCTGCTGCTCGAAAACGGGCAGCTTTCCCACTTTGCCTACTCCAATATTGCGGCCATCGCCCTCAAAGTGGGCGATACGGAGTGGGTGGAGCAGTTTATCCACCAATATGCGCCGTTTTTGGAAAAAAAACACCGCGACCCGGCGTTTCACCTCAACCTGGCCCGGCTGGAATATGTCCGCCAAAACATGGGGGCAGCACTGCAACACCTCCAGCAGGCTGATTACAAAGACCTGATCAACAATCTGATTGCCAAGACTTTGCAACTAAAAATTTACTATGAAACGGGCGAGTTCGATGCCCTCGATGCCCACCTGCAAAGCATGCAGACCTTCATCCGCCGTCAGCGGGTGATCGGATACCACAAGACCAATTACCAAAATATTGTGCGTTATGGTCGTCGGCTTTTGCAACTCAACCCCAATAGTCGCCCAGACCATCAGGCACTGCGCCTCCAGATCGAATCGGAGCCGGTGCTCACGGAGCGGGAGTGGTTTTTGGAAATGGTGGGATGATTTTTTGTCTTAACCCTTGCTCGAAGGGAGCGGGCAAGTTGACAATCCCACAATTTTATAAATCGGGCAAAAACCTACCAAACTGGTCAGGGCGAAAATGGCGGCTACCACAATGGCTACAATACCCCATGTGCCCGTGAGCGTACCATTGGAATACAGAAAAACGGCGATGGCTGCAATAAGCAGGCGAATGATGCGGTCGGCAGAACCCATGTTCTTTTTCATAACAGATGTGATTTAATTGGATGAAAAATAGTTTACCAAGCACACGATGAGCACAACGATGCCAGCGCAGAGGGTGCAAACCACTGTGAACTTGAATATGACAGGCATGTTTTTCATCGTAAGGTTGATTTCACGACAAAGGTCGCCCTAGAAAAGGCCTGGACTGTGTGACCTAGTTCACATTCACAAATTTATTTCTATTACACCTCGGGCATGACGAAGGAAGCCTTTTTGCTCAAATTGCCGGATAAGGCGGGAAATAACCTCGCGAGAGGCATGGAGATCGTCGGCAATTTGTTGCTGAGAAACTTGTAGACGTGTGGTCTTTAAGGCGGCAGATTTTTCCAGCAGATAATGTTTGAGCCGTTCATCCAATTGCTGAAACACGACGCTTTCCAGGGTATACAATAGCTCGTCGTATCGGCTGCCAAAGCTTTCAAAAGCAAATCGTTGCCAGGCAGGGAAACGCCGGGTGGTCTCATGGATTAAAGCTGCGGGCAGTAAAATCAAAGTGCTTTGCTCTTGGGTGACCGCATTGATGCGGCTTGTTTCGCCTTTGTAACAAGCGCTGAGTGTCATAGCACAAGTCTCGCCAGGCAGAATGTAATAGAGGAATATCTCCCGGCCCTCGGCATCTTGTCGAGAAACTTTTACGGAGCCACTGATTACCAATGGTATGTGCCGAACTGTGCCCCCCACATGCAACAATTCCGTGTCTGACCCAAAATCTTTTTGGAGGCTTTGTTGCACCATCCAATCCACCAAATCACTTTGGTCAAATGCGGGGAATGCATTTCTCAACGTTTGTGATTCCGGATTTCCGTGCTCGGGTGTCATAGGCTGGCCGTAAAATGTTGGCACAAGATGCACCAAAATTCAGCCACACAATAATAGACAGTATACCGAATGGGGTTTATGTTCATCTCTTATATCTGGATGGGATGGTTTTGCCTGATTAAAAAATAGCGGCAGCCATTACGACTGCCGCTACACATCAAAACAAAACGAAAATCTATTGCGGTATTTACTTACTTGACTTCTTCATACGCCACATCCTCGTCGGATTGACCGGAAGTCTTATTGTATGCTTTTTGTTGCGGACTAGCGCAACCCGCTGGACCGCAGCACCCTATGTCGAAGATTGCTTGCACCGCGAAGATGCCCCCTGGTATAAGCAACAGCCATTGCCCTGTGCGCCAGGCTTCCGCGATGGCCCAAATGGCGATGCCTGCACGAAGCATGCGCATGAAGTGCCAATTTTTCAAAATCGTGGTCATGTTATTTCTGTTTAGAGGTTTTATTTCCTGCTGCCTGCCAGCCATTCATGCCGGGCGACATCTCGTAAACCAATTGGAATTAGTGCGGTAAGCGTTCGCGGAGGTACCCGTATATCCAGGTACCCGCAATGGCGCTCAGCAACGTAACACCGATGACAAAGGCACCACTGCCAATTTGGGCGAACAAAGGACCCGGGCAAGCGCCCGTCATGGCCCAACCCAGCCCGAAAATGGTGCCGCCAAAAATCTGCCCCCGATTGAATTTTTTGTTGTGAAACTCGATTTCTTCTCCGTAGATCGTCTTGACCTTATATTTTTTGATGAGCCAAACGGAGATAGCCCCGAGCACCACGCCCGTGCCAATCACGCCATACATGTGGAACGATTGCAGCCGGAACATTTCCTGAATGCGAAACCAGGAAACGATTTCAGCTTTCACGAAGGCGATGCCAAAAATGAGTCCGACCGCAGCATATTTCAGGTTGTACCACCATGGGTGTTGCAAGAGCGACTCGTTCACACACATGGTGTCGAGCGAGCGCACCTCGAAGTCGGTATTGGTCGCTGCTGCAATTTCTTCAGCCGAGGGGGAGTGGAATTTTTTTACGCTAGACATTTTTCTTGAGCAGGTTTTTGAAAAAGAAGAAGAGAAGCACGGAGAGGGTCAGCATTTTTTAAAGCATTAAGATGTGGGGTAAAATCAAATTTGCCATGATGAAGCCACCAACCATAAAAAAGATGGTAGCAACCAACGACGGCCACTGAAGGTCCGACAAGCCCATGATCGAGTGTCCGCTGGTGCAACCGCCCGCATACCGAGAGCCAAAACCTACTAAAAAGCCACCCAAAACCAGCATGATAAAACCACGCAGCGAAAACAGGCTTTCCCAGGAAATCAACTGCTTGGGCACCATGCCGCTATAGTCGGTGATGCCGTATGTCTGGAGTTCTGCCGCCAATTCAGGCACCACTTTAACGGGTTCGGGGTTGGCCAAAAGAGTGGATGCGATGATGGCGCCAACGATGATGCCCCCAACGAAAAAGAAGTTCCAAACCTCTTTTTTCCACTCGTATTTAAAAAATTTCACGTTGGCCGGAAAACACGCCGCGCAGGCATGTCGAAGGTTTGCCGAAAGGCCAAAGTGCTTGTTACCCAAAATGAGCAGTGCGGGTACAATAAGGCCGATGATGATGCCTGCAGCCCACCAAGGCCAGGGTTGAGAGAGTAGTTCCATTTTTATAGACTGATAATTGTCAACAAAGGTCGTGATCAGAATCATTTTCTCTGCGTGACTTTTATCACGTGTGTGATTTTTTAGTAAGTGTAATTGAAAATCAGGTTGAAGTGAGACATGTCCACCCGGTTGATGACATACTTATCATTGCCATAAACTTCGCCCAGTCTGCCTTTCCAGACGTACAGAAAATGTACCCTCAAGCCCTCAAACATGCCGCCAAAGGCGTAGCGAGCATCCAGGTTGATCTGCTGAAAAGATGGGAACGCATATTTATTGAGTGCGGCGTTTTTTACATCAGGCAAATAGAAATGACCGTAAGCTCCTTCAAAACGCAGTTTTTTGTTTTTGTTCTGCCAATTCAGACGGCCCGTGATGGAATGTGAATCGCCGCTGCCCTCCACCCGCTCACGGGCCATGAAGGTGTAGAAAGGCTCTCGTCCCCATTCGCGGGGAGAGAGGAAACGCCCGTCGGATGTGACACGCGTGTAGGCCGCCAATGCCTGCCAAGAGTCATGTTCCCAACCTGTTTGAGCGCTTATGACATTGGATTGGCCGCCTTTTTGAAAATAGGTTTTAGAAACCTCTTCATGGCCACCATGCGACAAAGCGTCCTGATGGGTCAATTGCAGGCCAAACAACAATTTGTGCTTGTTTTTAAGTGGATGGGTATGGTCTGCTTGGACAAACGCTGTGTTGAAGATGTTTTCCACATACTGGTCCCAAACTTGAATCTTGGTGCGTTTGCCCCACTGCCGCGTAATGCCCAGCATACCGATGCCCATGCTTTCCAAATTTTCAGGGTAACCACTGCCCGTGCCATCGGGATTTAATCCCTTGGGATACAAGCCTATAGATTCGCCGACCCCGAACCATTCCACGGTGCTGCGCGGCGATATTTTCCAAAGATAGCCGCCTTCGATCTTGGTGTTTTTCAGTTCGCTGATTTCTAACCAGGCACCCGATTCAGCAGTGGGCCGCATTCGTCCGTCCTGATAGTTGACAAAAGGTGTTTGCAGGGATTGCTGACCTATGGTAATAAGTGATTTTTTCCACTGATAACGCAGCCACAATTCTTCAATACGGTCGAGATTCTTGCGGTTTTTTGGGTTTTGTACATCAAAAAGGCCAATTTCGTAACGATTGACCACCCCGGTAATCGAATCTTTTGCGCCTAAATCGGAGGAGGCCAGGTTGTAGTTGAACACCCCACCTAAACCAAAACTGAACCCATGCCATGGCGAGGAAGCAAAATGCAGGCTTCCCCCGGCTGCCAGTGCGTGGTAGTCAGATAAATGGCGAGCATTGTCGGTGGTCATCAAAAAGGTTCTGAAACTGCCGTGGAAGTGGCCTTGTTCAAAGGCTTCGAGGAGGTTGTTCGCTTTGGGTTTTGGCTGCTCAGGTAAATCCGATGTGGCTGGCGGTTGCGCGGTTTGTGCAAATAACAGGACAGCTTGCAGCGCGCCTGCCAATAGTAGAATGGTGCGTTTCATGTTGTGGTACATGTCTTCTTTGAATACTGGCACAAAGGTCGAGGGGATAAAGGGAGGCAGGGCGTGACTTATGTCACTGTTCGGAAATGAGCATCACCCCCCTCTGTGACCAAAGTCACGGAATGCGGGAAAAATCAATCCATACCTTTGCGAGTAAGTATTCACTCACTTTAAGGTTTCATTGATTATGAATGGTAAAAATAACATCGCTATAGGCTTCTTA
Source organism: uncultured Saprospiraceae bacterium (assembly GCA_964589365.1). Taxonomy (GTDB): domain Bacteria; phylum Bacteroidota; class Bacteroidia; order Chitinophagales; family Saprospiraceae; genus M3007. Next base: position 16,406 of record CAZPTQ010000046.1, on the reverse strand, counting down.
ACCATGGGCTTTTTTATGGCTTATGGATTTTTGCTTATCTATTTACGGGATTTCGCTCCCGGCAAAGAAGAATGGATCAATACATACTCCACGGGCAAGCACTTTGAGACCAGGTTGGCACACGTTCATGGCAACTTGTTTGCATTTTTAAATATCCTGATAGGCTATTTATTACTACACTTCGAAGTAAAACTTAAAAACACCAAAGTAATTTCCTGGCTGGCTTTGACTGGTTTGCTGATGCCAATAGGAATTCTATCTGAAGTTTACTTTGGTCTACCACCTGCATTAGTTTTGATAGGAGCTTTAGCGATGACAGTTTCTGTTGTATGGCTTGGTTTTTCCTTTCTAAAAATGAAGCAAATTAACAATTAAATAAAATACAATGGAATCCACAGAAAATGTAAGCTTTTTGCCTCGTATAGGCGATATAGCTCCAAGCTTTGAAGCCGTAACCACACAAGGTAATATCAATTTCCCTTCAGATTACACAGGGAAATGGGTGATATTATTCAGTCACCCGGCCGATTTTACGCCGGTGTGTACGTCAGAGTTTATGACGTTTGCCAGTATGCAAAGTGAATTTTCCGCCTTGAACACACAGTTAGTAGGATTGTCAATTGATGGGCTATATAGCCACATCGCCTGGCTGCGCACGATCAAAGAAAAAATAGAATTCAACGGATTAAAGAATATCGAAGTCACCTTCCCGCTGATAGAAGACATCACGATGAATGTGGCAAAAAAATACGGCATGATACAACCGGGCGAGAGCAGCACAAAAGCGGTGCGTGCGGTGTTTTTTATTGATCCAAAAGGCACCATCAGGGCGATGATATATTATCCGCTTTCGTTGGGCAGAAATTTTGATGAATTGAAAAGAGTAATTATTGCCCTGCAAACGGCCGATGCCTACAGTATTGCTACGCCGGCAAACTGGGAGCCTGGAGATGATGTAATTGTTCCTACGGCTGGTTCTTGTGGCGTTGCAAAAGAGCGGATGGATAGCAATGATGGAACTGTAAAATGTTATGACTGGTTTTTCTGCACCAAAAAACTATCCTTGGAACAGGTGAAGAACCCGCCAATTAAGCAGTAGTGTCAAAAAGTGATGTTTTTAGATAAGAACAGGTGTATACAATGGAACTCAAACCTCGTCAATTAGAAATTCTTGAAGCCGCTGGCGCCATCCTATATGAGGAGGGCGTCGGCGGTTTGACGACCAAAAACTTAGCCAAACGAGTAGGTTTTACAGAGTCGGCATTGTATCGGCATTATGCAAGTAAAGAAGAAATCCTCGCCGCCTTATTACAGTATCTGTACACTAGTATGGCGGAACGTTTGCCTCCGATTGCAGCGATGACGGAAGTTGCGCCCGACGAGCGCTTGCGCCGCTTATTCGAAAGTCAATTGGAATATCTTGCCGAACGTCCGTATTTTCTGGTGGCTATCTTTTCAGATGGCCTCCTGAAATTCAGTCCAACGATCAAAGAAGCGATGATGCGAATCATCTCCATGATGCGCAATGCTGTGTTGCGCATTATCCAGGATGGACAAAAGAACAAGGCTTTTGTTGACCATATCCCGGCGGAAGAACTGACCCATATTCTTATGGGTTCATTCCGCCTGCTTATGCTTCAATGGCGTATAGAAGACTTCAAATTTGACGTAAAAACTGCTGAAAACCAACATATTGAAAATCTAATTTCACTCATTTCAAAAAGATAATGTCTATGAAATATGTACTTTTTTTCGCGCTGCTTTCTCTTCCGTTCTTTCAAGCCTGCACCGGCGATCATCATGGAAAAGCGGAGTCCGTTCAACTAGACAGCGGAAAACGCTGGGTCGCTAATCCAGAAACTACTTCGGGCATCGCTGATATGCAGGCTATACTGGTAAAATACGAAGGTCAAACAACTGACGTCGCCAGCCGAAAAGCAATGCGGGTTGAATTAGAAACTGCTTTTCAGGGCATTTTTAAGCAATGCACGATGAAAGGCCCCGCACACGACCAACTGCACAATTACCTGCTACCTATGAAAGCGCTGTTTGAAAAAATAGAAAGTGACAACAATTCAGAAGCAGAAGCCGCCATCAGTCAATTGAAACAGCATCTTGCCAACTACCAAACTTTTTTCCAATGAAATTATCAGAATTGCTCACATCTGAACAGGCCGGACCCGTATTCCGCCCGCTTTTCAAAGCCCAAAACGGCCGTTTGACCGCCATTCGTCTGCGCAAGGGAGAGGTCATCAAAGAGCACAAAAGCCCTGTGCCCGCCATGCTTATTGTGCTGGAAGGCGTTGTGCTCTACAAACAGCTGGTGGATGGGGTTGAGCACCGACTCAATGCCTTGGAATACACTGACATTCCGCCTGATACAATTCACCAAGTGACTGCTGAAATGGATGCTTATTGCATTTTGGTTCAGTAGATTTTTCGGCAAAAAGCGTTTTTATGAAAAAATACATCGTGTTCCTGCTCTCTTTTGGGCTGGTCGGGACAGGGCAAACTTTTGCCCAAAATAACACCAAAACATTGTCGGAATGTTTGCAGATAGCGATGGATAGCAATCTTTCCATTGCGATAGCACATGAAGGTGTGGCGTTCAGCCTCGAAAAAAGCAGAGAAGCTTCGAGCATCACCCGACCAAAAGTATTCGCCGCATTCGATTACCGGCTCTATGGCAACCTGCCCACTCAACTGCTGCCTGCCGATGCGTTTGGGGGGCCGTCTGGAGTGTACAAAGAAGCTGAATTTGGCGTTCCGCACGTCCTGAACCTCAATGTACAGGCCAACTATCCACTCTACAATCCGGCAGCCCGCGCTGGGGTCAGCGTCGCCAGGCTCGCGCCTTTAACTGCCGAACTTCAAGTCCAAAAAACGCGCGAGGAAACCGCGTTTACAGTCAGTGCAACCTACTACCAGGCACAGGTTGCGGCAAATCAGGTGCTTTTTCTGGAAGGAAACATTTGGAGCCTTGCCCGTCTGGCGGAGAATATGCGCCTGCTGAAAGAACAATTGCTCGCCAAAGGCACCGATGTGGACAAAATCGTGCTGCAACACGACCTGCTGCTCGCCCAATTGGCCGCTGCACAGGCTGGTTACGAGCAAGCCGTCAATGCCCTGAAATTTCAAATGGGATGGTCGCCCGAATCTACGTTGGTCGTTCCGGCCGAACCGGATTCAATAGCCATCAACGCCGGTTCCGGTTCTCCCGCTGACCTGTTATTGCTCCAACAACAACAACAGACCATCCGTGCCGAAACCAAAACTGCCCGCGCTGCCCGCCTCCCGGTAGTGTCTCTTTATGGATTTTATGGCTACAACGGATTCGGGAAAGCCGGGGACAACTCATTTTTCAAAGAATTTCCACTGAGTTATATAGGAATGCAAGCGTCAGTTCCGATTTATGATGGAGGCCTCACGCGCAGCAAATTGAACCAAAAAGCCATCGAGCAAAAAAGGGCCTCTCAACAGGAGCAACTACTGCGGGAAAAATACGCCCTCGACCTGCAAAACGCCGAAATCAACATCCGAGCAAACCGAAAGGTTTTGATGGCGCAAGGCGCAAACATCCGCCTCGCCGAACGCCTTTTTGACCAGGCCCAAACTCAATTGCGGGAAGGCGTGGCATCCATCGCCGATGTTTTACAGTCCGAAAATACCCTCCGAGAAGCCCAAAACAACTATCTCTCTGCTTTGGTGAAACTCCGCATTTCAGAACTCGAGAGGCTCCGGGCGGCAGGGTTGTTGCCCATGGAATGACCTCTTTTTAAATCACAGGCCAATTAAGCATTACATTATGAAGCGACTATTCAGATACCTCATCCCGGCAATTATCCTGATTGGCATTTTTGCAGGCATTGCCTACAAATTGCGGAGCAATAAAAAGACAGCACAGGAACGGGTGTATCAATTCGACAAATCGGACGTTGTGCCTATCAAAAACGACTCAACAGCGCTTGCCTCGCCTAAAACGGCAGATGGTGCCTTGCAATTGACGGGCATTTTTGAGCCGAACAAGGACACAAAAATCAGTGCCGAACTGCAAGGCAAAATCAACCGTGTTTTTGTGGATGGGGGCAGTATCGTATCTCAGGGGCAAACCTTGATTCAGTTAGACAACTCCCTGTTGAAGTTGCAATTACAGGCTATAGACGTACAAATACAAGGTTTTCAGGCAGATGTGAACCGCTATACGATTTTGGCAAAAGCCGATGCCGTGCAGGGCATACAATTGGAAAAAGCCGAATTGGGCTTGAAATCTGCCCAAATTCAGCAGGCGACCGTTCAGGAACAAATCAATAAAACGACCATAAAAGCGCCCTTTGCTGGGGTTGTAACCGCCAAATTGAGCGAAGAAGGTGCTTTTGCCGCGCCGGGCGTGCCATTGTTGCAAATCATTGATATTTCCAAACTAAAATTTACCGTCAATGTGCCTGAAAAGGACTTGAAGTATTTCCAAATGGGGCGGAATTATACCATAGTTGCTGATGTCTATCCTGATACGAAACTCTCGGGCAAGGTTATTATGATTGGCAGCAAAGCCAATATCGGCAATAGTTTTCCCGTGCAATTTTTGGTTCAAAACCTCAAAAACCAGGCGTTAAAAGCAGGGATGTTCGGAAATATAACCATTCAAACCAAAAACTAAAAGGTTATGAACATCACAGAAATTTCGATAAACCGCCCCTCGCTCATCATCGTTTTATTTAGTGTTTTCGCACTATTGGGCGTTATCGGGTATAAAAATTTGAGTTATGAACTCATGCCCGACTTCAACCAGCCTGTGGTGGTGATTAAAACAGTCTATCCGGGGGCAGAACCGAACGAAGTGGAAACCTCCGTTTCCCGAAAAATTGAAGATGCCTTGTCCAATTTGGAAGGCGTAGACTATTTGGTGACCAAGTCTTTGCCCAATGCTTCGGTCATTATTGCCAATTTGAACTACGGTACGGATTTGGACAAATCCATGCAGGACGCACAACGCTATATTGACAATATCCGGAAAGATTTGCCCGCCGAAATTTTAAGCCCCGTGATGAGCAAGGTTTCGCCAAATGACCTGCCGATCATGTCCATCAGCGCCACAAGCAATTTGCCGGCAACGGTGTTTTACCAAAAAATGAAGGACGAATATTTGCCACAAATCCAACAATTGAAAGGGGTGGCAGAAATCACGATGTTGGGCGGTGAAGCGCGTGAGATTCAGGTGAAAATCAATCAGGAAAAGATAAAATTGTATGGAATCTCTTTGTCGCAGGTTGTTGAGTCCATCAACCGTTCAGGTTTGGATTTGCCTGCGGGTAGGGTGCAAACCGATAAGGAAAGCAATTCGGTGCGTTTGGCCGGAAAATTTGCCACACTTGTTGATGTTCAAAATGTGCAAATCGGGATGCCCGCACCAAACAGCCAGGTGTATGTGAAGGATGTGGCAGAAGTGACGGACGGTACCAAGGAGATTACGTCCATCAGTCGGTTCAACGGTAAAAACGGTATCGGGCTTTTGCTGAAAAAACAAGGCGATGCCAATGCGGTGAACGTATCAAAAGGCGTGCGCAGCACTTTTGAAAAAATCGAAAAGCAAAATGCCCAAAGTGGCGTAAAGTTTATCATAGCTGACGACAGTACCGACAACACCATTGCTGCCGTGGACGCTGTTTTGTTTGACTTGATTTTGGCGGTAGTCCTGGTTTCATTGGTCATGCTGTTGTTTCTACGGAGCTTCAGAAATGCCCTAATCGTTTTGGTTGCTATTCCGACTTCGCTCATCACGGCTTTTGCGGTGATGTGGATGCTCAATTATACCCTCAATTTGATGACACTGTTGGCCATGTCCCTGATTATCGGGATATTAGTGGACGATGCCGTGGTGGTTTTGGAAAACATTCAGCGGCACTTGGACATGGGCAAAGAAAAACGCAAAGCATCGCTCGACGGCAGGATGGAGATCGGGTTTTCGGCTTTGTCCATTACCTTGGTAGACGTAGTGGTTTTCTTGCCGATTTTGTTTTTGCAGGTTTTTGTGGCGGATATGTTGAAGCAATTCTCGGTAGTGGTCATTACTTCGACCATGACGAGTTTGTTGGTTGGTTTTACGCTCACCCCTTGGCTTGCTTCCCGTATTGGCAAAAAGGAAGTCTTGCAGCCCACCCATATTTTCAACCGCTTTTTGATTGGGTTTGAAAACCAGTTAGACCATTTTATCCAATGGTACGGCAGGCAATTGACCTGGGTATTGAGTCATAAATTGATTTTCACCGGGATTGTTGTTTTGCTTTTTGCCATGACTTTGGGTATTATGAAACAAGGAATTATCGGCAAAGAATTGATTTCAACAGGCGACCAAGGCAAGTTCCGTTTTGCATTAGAGTTTGACAGAAGTACATCCATCCAACAAAACGATGTTGTTTCTTCGGACATAGAAAAACATATTTTGACCTTGCCCGAAGTCAAAACCTTGTTCAGCAATGTGGGCGGGCCAAGCACGGGCATCGGCAGTTTGGGGGTAGGTTCTGCGTACAAAACTGAATTTACGGTTCAATTAAAACCCAAAACCGAAATCTCCAATCTGCGAACGGAAGATTTTATGCTGCGATTGCGGAAAGATTTGCAGCCTAAATACCCCAATATCCGGTTTTCGATGGCAGCATTGGGTCTGGTTCCCCGCTCTGCGCCCATTGAAATGACCTTGAGCGGAAGCGATTTGGCACAAGTGATGGCAACGGGAAAAATGCTGAAAGAAATCGTGCAGGACATTCCGGGAGCAGACAACGCGCAACTTTCGGTGGAAGAAGGAAGCCCCGAATACAAAGTAGTGCCAGACAAAAACAAAATGCAGCGTTTGGGATTGAACACCGCTTATGCCGGGCAAAACCTGCGCATTGCTTTTACGGGCAATGACGATGCGAAACTTACCGAAAATGGCACCGAATATCCCATCAGGATATGGATTACAGATTTTGACCGCCGAAGTTACGAAAACGTTAGCCGCCTGAACATCCTCAACCCGATGGGATTTCCGGTTCAGGTATCGCAATTTGCGGAAGTTGTCAAAGACCGGTCGCCTTCGCTTTTGGAGCGCAAAGACCGGCAGCCCGCCGTTACACTCACTGCCGATGCCTTGGGCAGGCCTTCCGGAACGGTGGCCGATGATGTGGTGGCGTATTTGAAAAAAAATCCTTTGCCGCAAGGCATGCAGCTAACCTGGGGCAGCGACATCAAACGGCAAAATGATAGTTTTGGGGCACTGGGCTCCGTTTTGGCTATTTCCTTTTTGTTGATTTACCTGATAATGGTAGCCTTGTACGATAGTTTCGTCTATCCCTTGGTGGCATTGTTTTCAATTCCGGTGGCAGCGATTGGGGCCTTTTTAGCCTTGAATTTGTCCTTGAGCAATTTGAGTTTGTTTGCCCTGTTGGGTTTGATTATGCTGATGGGACTGGTCACCAAAAATGCCATTTTGATTGTGGACTTTACCAACCAACTAAAATCCGAAGGCAAGCATTTCAGAGAAGCCTTGATATTGGCGGGCAAAGAGCGGATGCGCCCCATTTTGATGACTACTTTGGCGATGGCAGTCGGCATGTTGCCCATCGCTCTGGCACGCGGTACTGCCAGCGAATGGAAAAACGGCTTGGCATGGGTTATTATCGGTGGCTTACTTTCCTCCCTGATTTTGACCGTTTATCTGGTGCCAATGATGTATTATCTGGTGGATACTGCGAAAGAAAAAATAAAGAGAATAAACCCTTGAATGCAGGAGTCGCCCCGAGTTTTGCAGCACTGTGCATTTACGACCATCATAAGGGAATAAAGGCCTCATCGGCGTGACAAATATCACGGAATTACACTCCAATGCAGGAGTAATTTTGCGCATTGATTCTTTCCGCCAACGAAATTTGTTTTGATACAATTCCTTGACCATTAGCACTTTTCAACATCTGCAAAATGAAATACGTGATTATTGGAGCCGTAACCGGTGGAGCAAGCACTGCTGCAAGACTTAGAAGATCAGACGAACATGCCGAAATCGTAATTTTTGAAAAAGGCGCTTATATCTCTTATGCCAATTGTGGCTTGCCTTATTACATTGGCGATGTGATTAAGGATCGAAATGCTTTGTTCGTACAGACGGCTTCGGCGTTTAATCAGAGGTTTAACATTGTTGTGAGGGTCAGGACGGAAGTTACTGCTATTGATCCTGTATCAAAAACAATCACCGCCGTCAATCAGAAAACCGGTGAAACCTATAAGGAGACCTATGATAGGCTCGTTTTGTCACCCGGCGCCGAACCCATACGGCCTCCCCTTCCCGGAATCTCCAATGAGGGCATATTCAATTCAATTTTTATCATGAAATCACTCATTCCATTCTTGTTGCTTGCAGGGTTTGCCCTGCAATTGTCGGCTCAATCCAGCCCCTTCAATATCCAGCTTGAACCCCTAACCATTCCCAATGTAGGCGGGTTGCAAGCCTACGCTTTCGGTCAGCACGCCGGGAAATGGCTGATTATAGGGGGGCGACTAGATGGGCTGCACCGCCGCCAGCCTTTTGCTGCGTTTGACCTTGCAGGGCACAACAACCAACTCATAGTTATTGACCCAAACACCCAACAGAAGTGGTCGGCCCCTTTGACTTCCCTGCCAGTGGGAATGCAGGAGCAGTTGAGTTCTACCAATATGGAGTTTATTCAAGAAGGCGATTTTCTGTACCTCACTGGAGGTTATGGATATAGCAATACGGCTGGAGACCATATTACCTACAAGAAGTTGACTGCCGTGGAAGTGCCCGCCGTGATCGCGGCGATTGTGAATGGAACCCCTTTTTCGGGGTATTTTCGGCAGATTACAGATGCTCAATTTGAGGTCACTGGCGGGCATTTATCCAAAATACAGGACACCTATTATTTGGTAGGTGGGCAAAAATTTGAAGGTCGGTATAATCCAATGGGACCCACGCATGGCCCTGGATTTGTGCAGGAATATACCGACCAAATCAGAAAATTCAAGATCAACGACGACGGCAATACGCTGACCGTGAACCACTTGCCTTCATTGACAGACACAGATCAGTTGCACCGCAGAGATTTCAACGTTGCGCCGCAAATTATGCCCAACGGACAAGAGGGTGCCACCGCCTTTTCGGGTGTTTTTCAGAAAACGGTTGACTTGCCATACCTAAATTGTGTGAATATTGACAGCAGTGGCTATGTAGTCAACAATGCGTTTTCACAACATTACAACCATTACCACTGCGCTTTTGTGCCGCTTTATTCGGCCAGTACCAACGAGATGCACACCGTCTTTTTTGGTGGCATCGCGCAGTTTTACGACAGTCTTGGCATTCTTGTACAGGACAACAATGTGCCGTTTGTCAAGACGATTGCCCGCGTAACCCGCAATGCCAACGGGGTCATGGCAGAGTACAAATTGCCAGTAGAGATGCCTGCTTTGCTGGGGGCAGGTTCAGAATTTATCCCACTGAAAACACTTCCTGCCTACGCCAACGACGTCATCAAACTGGACGAACTCCCGGCTGACAAGACGCTTGTTGGCTATATCTACGGTGGTATTGCCAGTACCGCAGCCAATATTTTTTGGATCAATACCGGCACAGAAAGCAATGCCAG
>CAZPTQ010000046.1:0-6671 GCA_964589365.1 uncultured Saprospiraceae bacterium | reverse complement strand
CCAGTACCGCAGCCAATATTTTTTGGATCAATACCGGCACAGAAAGCAATGCCAGCAGTCAGATATACAAGGTTTTTGTGGTAAAAAACGCGGCTTCTGAAACGCATGAATTGAACAAGCAAAGCATCGGAACGCTTCGGATGCAAGTGTTTCCCAACCCGAACAATGGCGTGTTTGGCGTAAAATTTCAGTTGCCCAAAGTCACCCAGGTTTGGATGAGCATCTCCGACATGAACGGCAAAATCATAGAACGGGAAGAACTGAAAGGATTGTTTCCGGGAGAAAATATCGTTACCCGGAAACTGCCTAAAATAGCGATCGGGAACGCTTACCTCGTCACATTGGAGACTGGCGCAGAGCGTGCTACGGTGAAGACAGTGATCCAGGAATAGAACCGCATTTAATAAAGCCCCTAAACAGTGACGGCCATCATTCAGGTGAATAATGGCCGTCACCGTTTGTTTGATGTGTCTTCCCATATACTTGCGCATGCTTTACAAAACAAACTATAACAAAGCATATATTGCGCCATGAAAATTCTTATTCCCACCGACTTTTCGAAACTGTCAAAAGTGGCCGTCCACTACGCTGTCAAACTGGCAAAAAAATCGAATGCCGAATTAATTCTACTTCACGCAGTGTTTATAAATGCTCCACCTCGGGCACAATTAGCGCTGAAAACGAATCAGGTTCTTGAATGGATGGTCGAAGATGCTACACAAGATTGTGTACACTTAATTAAGGAGATTGAGCAAGAAATCAGCAAGAATACAGATATAAGTTACAAGGTCATAAAAGGCAACCCCTTAAAAGATGTGATTGGAACCTTTGCTCATAATAACGATATTGACCTGATTATTATGGGAACAAAAGGTGCAAGCGGGTTAAAAAAGGTGCTATTGGGAAGCAACACGAACGCAGTTATTAGCAACCTTGACATTCCTGTTATCGCAGTCCCGGAGCATGCGCGATTTGACAACATGAAACACATTGTTTACGCTTCAGATTTCCTTGCGATAGACAAAGAAATGGAAATACTTATTCGTTTTGCTCAACCATTTAAATCTTCTATTCACATTTTACATATCGTTTCAACCAATTCAAAGAAAAAAATTGACAGCTTAGCGATCAAGAACAAACTTATTGAAAAACACAATTACGCTCCTATTTCTATTCACATTTCAGTGAATGAGAATGTGCAAGAGGCTATTGATGAATATGTTGCAGATATAAAAGCCGATCTGCTGGCTATGTTTACCCATAAGCCGTCCTTTTTTGAAAAACTTTTTGGGGAAAGTGTTACGCGTGAAATGGCTTTTCAAAATTGGATTCCACTGCTTACAATAAAGAAATAGCGCTATGTTTTTAATAATACTAGGTTTAATTGGCTTATGGTTGGGGACAAAACTGATCATCAATGGAGCGATCGGCATTGCGAGTCGTTTTAATCTTTCCCATTCGTTTGTTGGCGTAGCAATTCTTGCTGTAGGAACTGACCTTCCTGAAGTCTTTGTATCGGTAAATGCCGCTATTCTCCAATTACAAGGGATAGAATCTTCTGGCATCATTACCGGAAATGCTATAGGTAGTAGCCTCAGTCAAATCACCTTTATATTAGGTATTGCAGGGCTATTGCTGAAATTCACCATGGCCAAAAAGGATTTGTTGCGCGATGGAATTGCGCTGCTCAGTTCAATATTCCTGTTATTTGTTTTTGGAATTGATGGAATTATCACCAGAATGGAAGGTGTGACAATGCTGTTTATGTACTTGATTTATTACATTATTCTGCTGAAAAGTCAGACAGAACATGCCGACGATAATTCTGCCGGGAAGGATTACTCAAACCTACAATTGATATTGTATTTATTGTCCGGTTTTACAGTTTTGATTTTCTCCGCCCATCTAGTGGTTGAGAATGCGATGACACTCGCTGAAAAATGGGGGGTAGCACAGTCTTTTATTGGAATTGCGATTGTTGGACTTGGCACTAGCTTGCCAGAATTAGCAGTAACGTTTGGCGCTGCAATCCGCAAATCAGCTGGAATGTCGGTTGGAAATGTTATTGGAAGTAATATTTTTGATGGACTTATTCCGATAGGTCTGGGAGGCACAATCAGCACTACATTCATGGAAAAAGACCTGCTTTATTTTGATTTGCCCATTTTATTTGGCGTTACTTTACTAGTGCTATTATTTCTGAAAACAGAAAGAGGGATTTCAAAACCAGAAGGGGCAACCCTTATTGTCCTGTATTTCCTCTATATTGCCTCAAAACTATTTCTATTTGAGAGATTAATCCCATTCTGAAATAAAAATTACCACACAAAAATACTTTATGGATTGGCATCTCATCAAAACAGAAGAAGTAATCAAACACACCGACAGTCACCCCGACGGACTGTCCGCCGCCCAGGCAGAAGAACGCCTGATTGAGCATGGCCCCAACGAATTGCGGGCAAAGAAAAAAAAGCCGCTATGGCTCCTGTTTTTGCTGCAATTCAAAGACGTGATGATTATAATCCTGTTGGCAGCCGCAGTGGTATCAGGCTTGATCGGTGGTATCAAAGACACCTTTGTCATCTTAATAATCGTGTTGCTGAACGCGATCATTGGTTTTGTGCAGGAATATCGAGCGGGGAAGGCCATGGAGGCCCTAAAAAAGATGTCAGCCCAATCAGCGACCGTAATACGCGAAGGGACACCTGTACTTATTGATGCTTCCAACCTTGTGCCCGGCGATGTCGTAGCGCTCGAAGCTGGCAATATGGTGCCCGCCGATATCAGGCTGCTCAAATCACATTCCCTACATATTGAGGAGGCCTCTCTGACGGGCGAATCCAATGCCGTTGAAAAACAGACAGAGGGCTTGGAAGGCGAGCATTTGCCTATCGGCGACCGAACGAACATGGCTTATAAAGGCACCCTTGCAACCGGTGGCAGAGGACACGGAGTGGTGGTCGCAACGGGCATGAAGACCGAGATCGGGCGTATCGCTGAGATGTTGCAGGGAGATGAATCGCAGACTCCACTCCAAAAAAGGCTGGCTGATTTTGGCAAAAAACTCTCGCTTGCAGTGTTGGCCATTTGTGTGGTATTGTATGTAACGGGGTTGCTCAGAGGCGAAGAACCCATTCGTATGTTGATGACTGCCATTTCGTTAGCCGTTGCTGCGATCCCTGAAGCACTGCCAGCAGTTGTCACCATTGCCCTCGCCTTAGGCGCCGGACGCCTGGCACGACAAAACGCCCTCATCCGCAAACTCCCCGCCGTAGAAACCCTGGGGTCCGTCACCTATATATGCACCGACAAAACCGGAACGCTCACCCAAAACCGCATGACCGTTACCGAAACCTGGGCGCCCGAAACACCGCCTACCGGTTTAACCCTTTCGGCAGAGGAGGCCCTGCTGCTTTGTATGGCGCTCAACCACGACGTAAAAAAGAACGAGGAAGGCAAACCAACGGGCGAATCCACAGAAGTAGCGCTGGCAGTGTATGGAGAAGCAAAACACGGCCCGATCAAACCCGATGAATACAAAAGAGTTGGAGAATTGCCTTTCGATGCTACGCGCAAGATGATGACCACCGTGCATCGCTGGAACAAAACGCAGTTTTTGATTATCACCAAAGGCGCACTGGAGTCCGTGCTGAAAGCCTGCGAAGATGCCGATGAGGCAGCCATGATTGCCGCAGGCGAAAAAATGGGGGAAAATGGCCTGCGTGTGCTCGCTTATGGTTGCCGGGTGGTGGATGCATTGCCTGCCGAACTCAATTTTTCCACCCTTGAAACACAATTGCAATGTTGTGGAATGGCCGGTATGATGGATCCGCTCCGCGAGGAAGCAGCTCAAGCCATCAAGGATTGCCAGACCGCAGGCATTGTACCCGTCATGATTACCGGCGACCACCCGGTGACGGCAGCCTCCATTGCTCAAAAAATCGGCATCTTGAGCAGTCCTACCGACAAGGTGGTTACAGGCGCAGAACTGCTAAAAATGCCGGAACACGAGTTTGTAGAAGAGATCGAACGCATAAAAGTGTACGCACGGGTGTCGCCGGAGCAGAAACTTAAAATCGTGAAGTCGCTGCAGATGAAAAACCAGTTCGTGGCCATGACCGGCGATGGCGTGAACGACGCCCCGGCGCTTCGAAGGGCAAACATCGGCGTAGCCATGGGCATCACAGGCACGGATGTTTCAAAAGAAGCCGCTCACATGATTTTGTTGGACGACAATTTTGCCACCATCATCAAAGCGGTAAAAGAAGGACGGCGCATTTTTGCCAACATTCGCAAGTTTATCAAATACACGATGACCAGCAACAGTGGGGAAATCTGGACAATCTTTCTGGCTCCGCTGGTGGGACTTCCTATCCCTTTGTTGCCCATTCACATTCTTTGGATCAACCTCGTGACCGACGGTTTGCCGGGACTGGCATTGGCAAACGAGCCTGCCGAAAAAAATGTCATGGAATTGCCGCCCCGGGAGCCCAACGAAAACATCTTTGCACATGGGCTGGGCTGGCATATACTCTGGGTGGGTTTGCTCATGGGCGCCGTATGCCTCAGCGTACAAGCCTGGGCCATTCACAACGATGACCCAAAATGGCAGACCTACGTTTTCACCATACTTTGCCTTAGCCAAATGGGTCATGTAATGGCCATTCGCAGCGAACATTTTTTCCTTTTCCGTCAAGGCATTTTTAGTAATTTACCCCTGATCGGTGCCGTTTTGCTGACGTTTGGACTTCAAATGGCCCTGCTTTACGTCCCTCTTTTGCAAGACATATTTTCAACCCAACCGCTTACGTTGCTTGAGCTTGGAGGCTGTATTCTGGTATCGCTGATTGTATTTCATGCGGTGGAAATGGAGAAGTTGTTTCGGAGGTGGAGGGAGAAGCAGGCCGAAAGGACTCACTTCAAATAATCTGCTACAAACGCTTTCAATGAATCTCCGTGCAGGTTTTTGGCCAGCACCTTTCCTTGTGCGTCCAGAATAAAATTGGCCGGGATGGTGGTTATCCGCAGCGTTTCCAGGAAGGGTGTCGCGTCGCCACTCAGGTGGGAGGCCTGAAGCCAAATGGCTCCGTCTTTGACAATAGCCGCTTTCCAGGCTGCCGGGCTACTATCAATCGAATAGCCCAAAATTTGCAGCCCGCGTGCTTTGTTCGCCGTCCAAAGGGGGGCCAGCACCTCCTTGTTTTCCCGGCGACAGGGGGCACACCAAGATGCCCAAATATCCAGCATGGTGAGTCGGCTACCCAACAGTGTGTGCAGCATGACGGTATCTCCAGCCGCCATGGGGAGGGGGAAGTCGGGGATCATGTCTCCAATCAATACGGGCAGTTTTTCTCGGCTTCCGGCTTTGCACAACTGTTGCACCCATTGATTTTCGGGGAATTTAGCGTTCCATTGCTCACATTGCCGGAACATGAATTCCGGCACGCGCTCATAGTCGCTTTCTGGGCTGACCCACCGCGTGGCCTCCATGGCTGGCCAGAAATATGCACATGAATCGGCAAAGGCCATCAAGGGCTGGCGGAATCGTTGCACAGCAGCTTCGCGCTCCAACAGATTGGCCTCATCTGAATGGTCAGCAGATGCCAGAAGAGCCGCTTCCAGTCTTCTGAGCACATAGTTGAAGAAGCGCCTTTTCATAGGTCACCGACACCCTGCGGAAAGCAAAACGACCCTCAGCGCCGATCACTGCTGAGTCAAGCACCAATCCGCCGAAATTGGAAGCAATTTCAGCAAGATTCCGCGGCTGCACTAGGTACACAACAGGTTTCCAATCTTTGGATATAGAGATATTTCCGGCTATTGGAAAAACGGATTGAGTACTACAAGAAGAACCTTGAAGCAGTATGAAGGCGATCAATACGGTGATTGTGCTGTTGGAAAACATAGTCATGGATGTTGAAATGGCTTGCCTCAAATAATGAGGCAAGCCACCTTAGGAACGGTGTCAAAACAACTTCCCAATTTGATGCCTTTCTTTTGACACCGTTCCTTAGTTTATCAACTTAACACTTGTTCACATCGGAAAGTCCCCAATTCCACCCGACAGATTTCGCACATCGAAGCCCATTTTATGCATCATTTTGCAGGCTTGCCCGCTTCGGTTACCGCTTCGGCAGAACACGAAGTAAGTAGCATCTTTGCCCAGAGATTCAACCTTCTTCCCAAATGTGGGCGATAGAAAATCTATGTTTTTCGAGCCGGGGATGGTACCTCCGGAAAATTCTCCCGCCGTGCGAACATCCAATAAAACAGCCTTTTCTGCCGCTTCTAATTGTTTTTTGAAGGCGCGACCCGACAAGTTTTCGTTGCGGGGGCCGCTGTTGCCTTCTGCGTTTTCAAGTACGTCGGTTTCTGATGATTCGCCGCCGATTATGTTTTTCAAAAATGAATTCCAAGCCATTTGTTTGTGATTTTAATGTGATGAGAGGGTTGAGAGGGTTGAGGGGGTTCAAAAAAACTGTGTCAACTGCCGCGTTCCTTACACCCCCTCAACATTCTCAACAATTTACAACAATTTACAACAAGGTAGTCGGGCAAACATAGTCCGTGACCTTGAATTTCGAGCTATCCTTCATCTCCTTGAAGCCGCCGCTGACGTCCACCAGATTGTGGAATCCACGTGCCCGCAGAATACTGGCAAAAATCATGGA
>CAZPTQ010000045.1:0-28465 GCA_964589365.1 uncultured Saprospiraceae bacterium | reverse complement strand
TTTTTTGTTCTCGGCCTGGGATATGCTCGCGCCCTTAGCCGCCACGCTTTCAGTAATAACGGTGGTAGGTGTGCGACTGGCGGCCATGCAGTGGAAATGGGATTTGCCAAGCCCGAAATAGGAACCCTACATTTGAACCCTTCCATTACCCCTGCGTTATGCCGTCGCCGTACCTTGCGGCTTCTGAAACGAATCCATGGCAACTTTTTCCATTAACCTCAAAGACGGCTCCGTCGAAACGCCCAAACCCCTCATCGTCGGCATTGATTTGGGTACTACGAACAGCCTTGTTGCATTTATAAAAGACGGGCAGCCGTATTGTGTAAAAGGAGTGGATGGGCGCAGTACCCTCGTGCCAAGCATAGTGCATTTTGCCGAAAATGGCGACATCATCGTCGGTGACGCAGCCAAGGAAAAACTTGTCTCCGATCCTGCTCACACCATTTTTTCGGTCAAACGGCTTATGGGCAAGTCCTTCAAAGACGTTCAAGAAAAACGCGATTTTTTTGGCTACCAGATCATTGACGACGACACCGATTCGCTGGTGAAAATCCGGGTTAAAGACCGTTTCTACAGTCCGGTGGAACTCAGTGCTTTGATTCTCAAAGAATTGAAAGCCCGCATAGAAGAGGATCTCGGACAATTCATCGAAAAGGCCGTTATCACGGTCCCTGCTTATTTCAACGACAACCAGCGGCAAGCAACTCGGGACGCGGGCAAACTTGCCGGACTCGACGTGCTCCGCATCGTGAATGAACCAACGGCTGCTGCACTGGCCGTTCCCTCCCTAAAGGGGGGGCAAGGAGGGGCCGTGGCAGTATATGACCTTGGCGGTGGCACTTTTGATATTTCGATCCTCCAAATCCAGGATGGCTTTTACGAGGTGCTGGCTACCAATGGCGACACCTTCTTGGGTGGCGACGATTTTGACCGCACCATTGTTGAGTTTTTTTTGAAACAAATGGGTCGTAATCGCGAGGAATTGACTGCTGACCCAAATTTTGGCCAATCCATTCGCCTACTCGCAGAACGCGCCAAAAAGGAACTTTCTCAGTCTGATTTTTTTGAATCCCAACTTCCCCAAAGTGTGGCACAACTCGAAGGTGTGCCACACTTTCTCCGCATCACTAGAACAGAATTTGAAACACTCATTGAGCCACTCATAAATCGCACCCTTGACTGCTGCCGAAACGTGCTGCGCGACGCAAATCTTTCGCCAGAACAAATCGGGCAAGTCGTGCTGGTGGGCGGAAGCACCCGTGTTCCCTTTGTAAAAAAAAGGGTAGCAGCATTTTTCGGCAGACCCGTTTTTGACGACCTCAATCCCGATGAAATCGTCGCCCTCGGCGCGGCCATTCAAGCCGATGTACTGGCGGGCAACCAGCAAGACATCCTGTTGCTCGATATTACCCCACTTTCGCTCGGCATAGAAACGGTGGGCGGTTTGATGGACGCCATTATTCCGCGCAATTCTAAAATCCCGACCAAAGCCGCACGACAATATACCACCAGCGTTGACGGGCAGAAAAATCTGAAAATCAGCGTGTTCCAAGGCGAGCGCGACCTGGTGGAACACAATCGAAAACTAGGCGAATTTATCCTGAAGGACATCCCGCCCATGCCTGCAGGATTACCCAAAATTGACATCCAATTCATCCTCAACGCCGATGGAATACTCACCGTCCGTGCCCGCGAGTTGCGCAGCAACCTCGAAACCCAAGTCGAGATACGGCCTACTTACGGCATCAGTGAAGAAGAAATGGCACTCATGCTAATTGACAGCATTCAAAATGCCGAGTCAGACATCGCCGTGCGCGGCCTGCTCGAAGCCCGCAATGAAGCGAACAACATCCTCCTTTCTGGTGAAAAATTCCTGATCCAAAATTCCAGCATTCTCTCAGAAGTAGAACAAAGCAAGACTCGCGCCCTACTCTCCACACTCCGCGAAACCGTCGCTGGTACAGATAAAGACCTTATTCTCAGCGCCATGGAATCCCTCAACGAGTACACAGCCCCGCTCGCACACCTGGCACTCGACGTAAATATCCGGGAGGCCATGCGCGGGAAGAAGATTTGATTTAGATTCAGCAATTGTCTATACTTGCTGGGCAAACCGCCGGTTATTCGCCCATGCAAACACAAAACATCCCGACCCATCTTTTTCAGGACCTGAACCCGCTTCACTTTAAGATTGAACGGGTCAACCACGTCAATCGCTACAACCCGCACCGAGTACACCGGCACGATTATTTCGAAATATTCGTGTTCGAGGTAGGGGGCGGATACCACTTGATTGACTTTGAAAAAGTGCCCATCCAGCCTCGACAAATTCATTTTGTGACACCCGGACAAGTACACCAAATGCGCCGCTCGCCCGACTCCAGTGGCTTTGTCATGCTCTTTTCAGAAGAGTTTTTCTATCTCAATCGCGAGCGCAGCGATTTCCTTTTCCAATTGCCTTTCTTTTACCAGAAAACAAATGACCCCACTGTAATGCTTTCCACCGACGAGTTCAAGGAAAACGTCCAAATCGTGGACAAAATGATGGCGATTTTTTTGGGAAAAAGCAATCAGAAAAAATCAGTCTTACAATCCTACTTAAACATTTTTCTCTGCAATTGTCTGGACATTTATGAGCGGCAAAGTCCTGTGGCGGCGAAAAAACCGAAAGGATTGACACTGTTCCAACAATTTCAAATTACCGTTGAGCAAAACTTCAAATCAGTACATGAAGTGGCAGCGTATGGAAATAAGTTGGCTACAAGCCCTCGCCAACTGAACGAAATTTGTAAAAAATATTCCGGCAATTCGGCGGTTGAATTCATCCATCGGCGACTTTCCTTAGAGGCCAAACGTCTTCTATTCTATTCAGAAGCCAACATCAACGAAATAGGTTTTGAACTGGGCTTCGAAGATCCCGCCCATTTTAGCCGGTTTGTCAGAAAATGTATAGGGAATAGCCCTTCTGAATGGCGTAAAAAACATCAAGAGTAGAAATTGGCAAGAAAAACTCAAAAATATGCCAGCGACTTGACGCTTGAGCCAAGCAATTTTGGGCATCTTTAACCAACATTTTTTAGCATGAAAAACTACTATCATTTACTCGCATACCTTGTGATAACGGTTGCGTCACAACGAGCTTTCTCCCAAACCCCACAATGGCACTACCTCGGAGACACCATCATTGAGCAAACCTGGGCCAGCGGTATTTTGACCTCGCTCGAAGGAGACACCCCTTATGTAGCATACCAATCGTATGACAATGACACCAGCAGCTTTTTTTGGAACATCAAGCGATTTGATGGTACCTCATGGATTCCTGTGGATACAAACGGGCTTGGGTACCATTATTTTGAGGTACTCGGCACTACTGCGAGCGGGGTGCTTCAAATAGCCTACTTCAGTTTTGAAAGCAACAAGTTTGTGATAAAAAGATTGATGGGCAATACTTGGGTAACGGTTTCAGAATCACCCGAAATGACAGACAGTCCATATTACGCTTCATACAATTTTGATGACGAAAGACTTTATATCGCATTTTCCGACCAAGGAGTGGCCATTGGGAATAAATTAACCGTTTGGAAATATGAAGCCGGAGACTGGTCGGTGCTTGGGCAACCGGGCTTCTCTATCGGAAATGCATACCCTGTTATAATCAAAGCCGAGAACGGGACCCCTTGGGTGGCTTATGAAGACTGGGTATTAGGAAGGGCTGGGGTCGTCAAAAAATTTGACGGTAATACCTGGCAAAGCGTTGGCGGTCAAGTATTTGACGGAGACCCTCACGGCCAGATGGATTTTACCGTATCGAACGGAATCCCCTACATCGCCCATGCGGATTCCTCGACGCAAAACCGGGCGAACGTGCTAAAATTTGACGGCACCAGTTGGATTAATGTCGGCCCGCCCATGTTTACAGAACGAACTGACTATCTAAAACTTGCCATAGATGCCGACAGCCAGGAACCCTACCTATTGTTCGAGGATTATGACTCGACTTTTTGGGGGCTTTCTGCCTTGCGTTTCGACGGAACAGCTTGGGAATTTGTGGGACAGAGGGGGTTTGTTTCTAATTCATGGAACCTGGAATTTGTCATAAACGATGGCATACCCTATGTGGGGTACGAATTTGGCCCATTTGGAGGGGGCGCATCTGTTCAGGTTTTCAGTCCGCTTAGCCCTTCGACAGAACCGCAGGCCGCAGATATTTCTTTCCTTATCCAGCCCAATCCAATCGTGGCCGGAGTATTGCAAATCCAGATCACCAACGCGACAGGCATGGATGCGATCTGCCAAATCTTTGACTCAAATGGCCGTCTGCACCAAGAAAAAACCTTGCAAGTGGAGGCGGGAGAAGCAGTGCACAGTATTAATGTCAGCAATTTCCCATCTGGAGTTTATGCACTTCGGCTTCAATCGAACAATGGGAAAGAATGCTGCACCAAACGGTTTGTAGTGGCTCAGTAAACCAACATACAATGCAATTTTGGAGCGGCAGTTTCTTGGGAAAGTGCCGCTCCATTTTTTTCATGCGAATCAGGGAATGCTTTTAAAGCTCCTGGTTCGCATTGTTAATTTTATGCGTCAGAAATGTACTCACTAAACCAAAAATTTAACCTCCTACCAAAGATGCCCTTGTTCTACCTTTGGCGGCTTTATCCACCGAAGCTTCAGCGAAGGCGGATTCATCCCAACTGCTCTCTCATCAGTCGTTCTCTTTCGACATCCTCTTGGCAGTTTTCCATCCCAAGGAAAACTGCCAGGTTCAACCTTCATCACTCTATCACTCCAAACTGGATGATTCAAAAATTCCTCTTTTTTTCCCTTTTCATGTTGTTGTCGCAAACGGCTGTTGCCCAAAACGCAACCTTAGTTGGCTCGGTACGCGATGCAGACAACAATGCTGCCCTGACCGACGCTTCGGTGGTCTTGTCGGGCACAGGCAAAATTGCCGCTTCGGGTACAGACGGCGCGTACATCATTGAAAACGTGCCTGTTGGAACTTATTCACTGGTGATTACTTCCAATGGATATTTGCCACAGGATGTTCGCGTGGTTGTATCTGCTGCTGATGAAATCCGCACCGATGTATTGCTGCGTAAGGACCAAAACGCCAGCAGCACGCCCACCGTGACCGAAATCCCGACCATCACCATGGAAGAGGCGGAGGCCGAAACAGAAGGCTCTGGCGAAGTAGCCAACCTTTTGAATGCCAGTCGCGATGTGTTTCAGCAAGTCTCCGGTTTTGGCTGGAACACCTTTCGTTTTCGCGAACGCGGCTATGATTCGGAGCATTTTCCGCTCTTTCTGAACAACGTGAACATCAACGACCCGGAAACTGGTTTTGCTTTTTTTGGCGAAATCGGAGGCCTAAATGATGTACTGCGTAACCGTGAAAGCAGCATTGGGCTAGCACCTGCCGAGTTCACTTTTGCCGAAATCGGCGGCGCAACGCGCCTCGACACCCGCGCCTCCGTACAGCGGAAACAAATCCGGGCCTCCTATGCCAAATCGAACCGGACTTACACAGACCGCGTGATGCTCACGATGAACACCGGTTTGATGCCCGGTGGTTGGGCCGTGAGTCTTTCGGGCAGCCGCCGCTGGGGTCAGGAAGGTTATTTTGACGGCACCTTTTTCGATGGCTACTCTTATTTCCTTTCTGTCGACAAAAAAATGGGGCCAAAACACGCCCTGAACCTCACATTTCTTGGTGCACCTAGTAAACGAGGCAAAGCAGCCGATTCATTTGAGGAAATGTTCGAGCTGGCCGGGACGCACCGCTATAATCCAAACTGGGGTTATCAGAATGGCGAAAAACGCAACGCCGCGGTCGGCTACGCACACCAGCCTATCGGTATTCTCCGATACGACTGGACCCCACAGGCTGGCACGTCCGTCACAGTAGCGGTGTCTGGCCAAGCGGGCAAACGCGGCGACACACGCCTTGAATGGAATGACGCGACCAACCCTGCGCCCGACTACAATCGCCGTCTTCCGTCGGCCATTCTCGACTCAACGCTTTCATCTCAATGGGCCGATGCGCTCCGAAACGATGAAAACTTGCGCCAATTGGACTGGCACCGTTTCTACGATGAGAACAAGCGGAACATCGAAACGATCAAGAACGCAGATGGCATTGTCGGAAACACCGTGACGGGCAAACGTTCGCAGTACATTATTGAAGACCAACGCGCCGACAGCAAGGAACTGGGCTTCAACGCGGTGCTAAACCAGCAGTTGAACGTTCGCACCAAAATCCAGGCGGGCGCAAGTTATCGTTGGTACACGGGGCAGAATTTCAAGGTGGTGGACGACCTATTAGGTGGCGATTTTTGGTACGACATCAACCGTTTCGCCGCGCAAGACTATCCGGGCGAACCCGATAAAGAGCAAAACGACCTCCTGAACCCCAACAATGTGGTACGCGAGGGCGATATTTTTGGCTACAACTACGACGAGAACATACGCAGTGGCAACACCTGGTTCCAAATCACAACAGACCTGCGTCGCTTTCAAGTGTTCTTTGGAGGCGAAGTTGGGTTGAACCAATTTTGGCGAACTGGTAAAATGCAAAACGGGCGATTCGTGGATAATTCGCTGGGGGATTCGCAGAAGCAGTCGTTTTACACTTACGGCACAAAAGGAGGCGTAACCTACAAGGTCAATGGCCGTAACTATTTATATGCCAATGGTTTTATCGGCACAAAACCACCTCAGTTCCGCGATATTTTCCTTTCGCCGCGCAACCGAAATACTGTAGTTCCGGGCGTAGATCCATACACCGTGCAAAGTGTGGAGGCTGGCTTCATCCATCGCGCGCCCACACTTCGAGCGAGAGTAACTGGTTATCTGACTGAGTTCAAAAATGAGGTCGAGAGCAACCTGTTTTTTGCGCAATTGCTGGGAGAGTTTAGTACCATTGTGCGTACAGGCGTTGACCGCAGGCATGTTGGGTTGGAAGGCGCGTTTGAGTGGAAACCCGTCCCATCCTGGGTGCTTTCTGGTGCTGTAAATGCTGGTTACTATCACTACACTTCTCGCCCCTTGCTATACCAAAGCGCCGACAATACAGGGTCGGTAGGACTGGACAGTGTTACCGTTTATCAGGAAAATCTGCTGGTGCCGCGCACCCCGCAAACGGCTGCTTCATTGGGCTTGAAATACGAAGGCAAACGTTTCTGGTTCGCATCGCTTAGCTTCAACTGGACCGACAATTTCTGGTTCTATTTCGATCCGACCCGCCGCCGCGCAGAAGCCGTGTTGGCTCAAGAGCCAGGTTCACCAATCTGGAATACAATTATTAACCAGCGTAAAGCCCCAGCAGCCTACACGCTCGACTTTTTCGGTGGAAAATCTTGGAAAATCAACCAGGTTTTCCTTTACCTGAACGCAGGTGTGAACAACATCTTGGACAACAAAAACATCATCGTTTCAGGCCGCGAAGCATATCTAAATGCGTTTGGGCGCGAGTTTGACAACGAGAACCTTTACTCTTACGAGGTGCAGTACGCCCCCGGGCTGAATTACTTTATTTCGCTGGGGGTTAGGATTTGAGTTTAAAAGTTTATAGGGTTGACAAAGATTTATAAAAGTTGATGAAATATCAACCCCTATCAGTCTTCATAAACCTTTATCAACCCTATAAACATTCATAAACCCTCATCAACCTTTTCTATCTGATTTTCAACACAAAAAAACATTCAACCATGTTTTTCCAAAAAAATAAAAACCTCGCAAGTTGCCTCGTGGCCGCACTTCTTTTGGCCATAACTTTTGTTGCCTGTGTCAAAACCGAGTTTGACCAACCACCGGTTGGCGGCGATGGCCAAGACATTCCGACCAACACCAGTATCAAGACCTTAAAGGGGCTTCATGCATTGGATGGCGGTTTCGACCTCATCACCAATGACCTGGTTATTGGCGGCACAGTGGTCATGGACGACCGTTCGGGCAATTACTACAAAACCATTGTCATTCAAGACTCTACAGGCGGTATTGAAGTAAAATTCAGCAACGGCTACCTCTACAATCGTTACCCTGTGGGCCGCAAAATCTACATCCGTTGCAACGGTCTGATGCTGACCGACTACAACGACCTCCCTCAACTTATAGGCGGTGTTGTAGTTGAAAACGGGCAATCTACTGACGTAGGGATCACTGAAAACCAGGAGCGCACACAGGTTGTGCGCGGTTTCCTGGGTGCTGCTCCGGTGCCCAAAGTCGTATCCATCTCGCAAATCACTGCAAGCCACATCAGTACACTTATCACCTTGGAAGATGTGGAATTTGTGAAAGCAGACAGTGCCCAAACCTGGGCCGATGTCCCCTCTTTAACAAGCCTCAACCGCACGATTCAAAACTGCAGTGGTGCTCAACTACTCGTTCGCACAAGTGGTTTTGCTGATTTTGCCATTCAAAAAACACCACGAGGAAGAGGTAAGATCACCGGCGTGCTGGGTGTGTACAACGACGACTACCAGCTGTACATCCGCGACCTGAATGATGTGGCAATGGACAGTCTGCGGTGTGGCGCAATTAATCCGAATGCACCTGGGCTAACCAGTATGAACGAAGCATTTGACGGCGTGACGGCCAATCAGGACATCGCCATGGCCGGTTGGCTCAACATTGCAGTACAAGGCACCCGTTATTGGCGCGGTGCGACATTTTCGGGCGACAAATTCTGTCAAGCCACCGCTTTTTCATCGAACCTTGCGAACATGGAAACCTGGATGATTTCCCCTCCGCTTGATCTTAAGGTACAACGCACGCTTTCCTTTGAGACATCTTCTGGCTATTGGAGGCACGACGGCCTTACGGCATGGGTGTCCACCAATTTTGATGGCCAGAATGTAGGCACCGCTACCTGGACACAACTGAACTTTGCCTTGCCTCCTCAGGACCCGAACGGCTATTCCAATTTTGTGCCTTCGGGCAATATTGCCTTGCCGATCTCGAACAACAAGAGTTATGTAGCGTTTAAATATGTGGGCAATACAACTGCCAATACCAGTACATGGCGTTTCGACGATGTGAAGATGCAGTAATGAATAGAGACAGACCCACCTTCGCCCCCGCCTGCCAAGTCTTGGCGGGCAGGAAGGCTACAGCGGGTAAAATTGCGGCGAACCAGGCTCAAGTCTTGTTCGCCGCAACGTTTTTAATCCTTGCGCGTTACTTTTGTCTTTTTACCCGCCATAGCCTTTCTGTCCGTCGAATCGTGGCAAACGGAGGCGAAGGCGGGCCGATATGACTATGCGACTACTTTTTACTTTCCTCGCGGCATTGATATGCTTTCCAATTTTTGCCCAAAAGCCTGATTCCCTGCAAGTTGTAGGGGCGGATTCTCTTTCGCCTCCTTCCTTCTTTCCAATAGACCGGGACTCGCTTTTCAAACAACAACCGACAGAACCCGACACATTGGTTTTGAAAGAAAAAAAGAAGGGAGTCGTTTACCGGGTATTCTCCAAAGGCTACCCAAACCCACGTGTAGCGGCACTGCTTTCGTTCGCTCTGCCAGGAGCAGGACAAGCATACAACAAGAAATGGTGGAAAGTCCCCATCGTGTGGGGCGCATTGGGCGGCATCGGATACTTCACTTTTGATACCCAGAATACCTACCACGAACTCCGCGATGCTTATAAAACGATCGTGAACGGTGGCACTCCAGAATCACCTTACGATGGTTTTGATGCCCCCAGGTTGCGATCTTACCGCGACACTTTCCGGGGTTATACAGAAAAGTGGTACCTCGCACTCGGTGTCACTTACCTATTGGTCGTCACAGATGCCTTTGTAGATGCGCACCTCGCTCGATTCGATGTGAGCGACGACCTTAGTCTCCAGATAAAACCTTCTATGGAAACGACCGGAGGATATCCATCCTTTGGCTTTGGGGTATCTTTAAAAATCAAAAAGCCTGCTTCAAAACCACCCCATCTCTTCATCAACCCATCGCTCTCTTATCCATGAACCCCATGATTGACAGCGAAACCGATAGCTGGCAAATAACCCGTCAGCACCTGTTGGAGAGCCTTCGCTTCCCGTTTTTTGCCGTGTTATTGATGTGGTTGGTTCACTTTTGGCAAGTTGCCAATGAATTTGATCCTGGAGCCTATGGCATCATGTCGCGCAGAGCATGGGGTTTGCGTGGCATCGTGACCGCCCCATTGATCCACGGGAGTTGGAAACACTTGATTTCCAATACGCTACCGCTGTTCGTGCTCGCGTTCATCACCATTTATTTTTATCGGAAAGTAGCGATGCGGGCTTTTTGGCTCGTCTATTTTCTGACAGGCGCGGCGGTGTGGCTGTTTGCACGACCTGTGTCGCACATAGGAGCGAGCGGGATCATTTATGGTCTTGTATCGTTCATGTTTTGGAACGGCATTTTCCGTCGAAGCCTTCGCTCCATTATCTTGGCGGGAATCGTGATGCTGCTCTACAGTGGGATGTTTCTGGGGGTGTTGCCCGATCAGGAGGGTATCTCTTGGGAAAGCCACTTGATTGGAAGTTTGGCGGGGATTTTTGCGGCATTCCTTTTCAAAGGCGAACTGGAAGATGAAGAATCGAAAGATGTCGAACATCATTTCGACGACGAGGAAAAAACGCATTTTTTGCCACAAGCAATATTTGAGCAAACAAAGGCTCAGCGTTTAGCCATTGAAGCCCAAAAGGCCGAAGAAGCCCGTCAACGAGATCAAGGCAACGATCCATTCGGCGACCCACCTTTTTGGAATCAAAGCCAGACTTGGTGAATACTATCCAAAGTCTATCTCCGTGTTATCCCCAATATTGAGGCTAAGGTCCATGCCGCGAATACTGGCATCCGCTCCAATCACGGAATGCTTGAGCACCACATCTTCAAGTGAGGCAAAATTGCCAATGATACTGTCTTTCACGATGCTGCGCTTGATATGGGCGTTGTCGCCAATGGTGACATGCGGGCCAATGATGCTGTGCGTGATATAACAGTTGGTTCCTACTGCCACAGGATGGATAAATATAGTTCCTTCAAAATTAGGCAAATCCTTTTGGCTGGTCGCGATTCCGCGTTGGTCGAGTAACATGGCATTGGTTTCGAGCAGCACTTCTTTTCGCCCGCAATCGAACCAGTTTTGCACCGGAATAGCATGAAAATGAGTGCCTTGCTCCACCATGTGCTGCAACGCATCCGTCAGTTGGAACTCGCCCATTGTGCGAATATCATTCTGAATAAGGAATCCGGTTGCGCGGATGAGTTCGGGTACTTCCTTTATCTTATAAAGCCCTACGATGGCCATATTGGACTTTGGGATTCTGGGTTTCTCTACCAAACGGGTCACGCGGCCATCTTCGCCAAATTCCGCCACACCGAAATCGCGCGGATCGCCCACTTTTTTTACCCCAAGACAGGAATGTGGGCAGTCGAGCATCCGCTGAAGGTCTAAGTCAAAAATTGAATCTCCGAACGCAATGAAGATTTCGTCTTCATCCTCAATAGCCTCACGAGCTGTCCAAACCGCGTGCGCAGAGCCTTCGCGGTGTTCCTGGTAAACAAATTCAGTATGTAGGTTTGGGTAGGTTTCCTCAATAAAATGCCGCACTTTATCACCCAAATGGCCAATTACAAACACAAAATCTTTGATGCCCGTTTCTACCAACCTGTCTATGATAAAACAGATGATGGGTTTTCCAGCCACAGGCATCAGGGGCTTGGGCTGGGTGTACGTATGCGGCCTAAGGCGTGTGCCGACGCCGGCAACGGGGATGAGAACTTTCATAGTTTAGTGATTGGTGGATCGGAGATTGGTGGATTAGGCGGCCAAAGGTAGATGATTCAGAGAAAGCCATTATAAAGTAAAAGACCAGCGGCGACACGGAGTTGATCCCGTGCCGCCGCTGGTCTTTAATGCCTATTGATAAGGCGAAATGAATTCACCCAACAATTATTCAAAAACAATCATCCTTGCCATCACACCTTCTGCGAAATACACTTTAGCAGTGTAAATACCGCGTGGAAGGTTTCCACGATCCAAAATTGCGGAGCTGTGGTTGATCCCGTACATGGAGCGCACCAAGCGGCCGCTGGCATCGAAGAGCTCCACACCTTGCATCAAAAATTCGCTCGGCACGGTAAGGGTCACTTCGTTGGAAGCCGGGTTTGGCGCGATGTTAAGTTCAATGTTGCTTTTCACCAAATCTTCCGTGCCTACGAGGCAGCAAAGATTGAGCGCACGACAGGCCAAGGGTGTTGCATAGCCTACGATGGTGTCAATGTAAGCCCGAGACGTTACAGAATTTGTGTTGCAGTTGGCAGTAGCAGGAGGCACAGAAGCCCATTCCCATGGCCCCGACTGGTTGTTCGGTGTGCCGATGAAGGGATAGAAGCCCGCACGACCACCATTAATTGCGTCTGCAGCCTGGACATAAACATTGTTGTTGCAGTCATCTGACTTTTTAAATACATCGTTGGTGTGGAAAGTGCTTTCAATAAGTGCTTGCACACCACACGAGCCAGTCACGTTCACAACTGGAGGGAAGTCTGGAGGAAGCGGTACTACTACAAGGCCATCGTTACAAGGAGCAAACGGATCGCTCACAACGTGAAACGACACGATGGGCGGCGACTGAGCGTCGAGCCACC
The DNA here is from genome assembly GCA_964589365.1 of uncultured Saprospiraceae bacterium. GTDB lineage: Bacteria > Bacteroidota > Bacteroidia > Chitinophagales > Saprospiraceae > M3007. Next base: position 15,837 of record CAZPTQ010000045.1, on the reverse strand, counting down.
ATTTGTCGCCAAGCGCACCACCCATATTCACGGCCATAGCAAAGTCAGAGGAATACCCTTCGTGGTTAGGCACGCAAAGTGTATCACCAACAGGAATACCCGTGATTGAGTTATAGGTAGCATCAACGAGGCATACTTGCTGTGGTGCAGGCGGATTGCCATAAATGTCGCCGTTGTATGGTTGAATAATCATCGGCGTGGTAGCATTGAGCATAAATTTGCCAGGCTCAGAGGTATTTATGATGTCCGTATAATTATTAAGGGTAGCTGCAGCAAGGGTAATATAGCCGCCAGTACCTTGCCCCCATAGGATGATCTTGTCCGGGTCAATTTTATAGTTGTTCACCGTAGCCGCGTCTTTTCTGAAAAAGCGAACACAAGTACGGGCATCTTGCACACCGCGATAGGCAGCGTTAATGAGCGTGAAGCGGCGCACCAACTCCGTAGAAGCCAATGGGTTCCATCCCAAGCGGTAGTCAGCTACAGCAACAACATAGCCCCTTTTGGCAAGGCGTGTAGCGAACTCTACACAGGAAGAGTCATTAATGGTACCATAACAGCCACTATTTTGCGGGAACGGCAAAAAATTGCCCGTGTGGAAATAGATAACCAATGGGCGATCGGTTTCTGTGTCGCCAGTTGGCTGATAAACGCGCATAATTAGCGGTTGACGCAGGGTGTGTCCCAATGGAGTGCTGAGTGTAAGCACGGTAAAGTTCGACCCGTACTGGTCAATGTTTGTCGTCACATCCGTGAATACTGGATCTTTGTAACGCTCTTGTGCGTTCGCAGTAGCAGCCGCAAACAGAAATAGCAGGGCGAAAAGAGTAGCAAATTTTTTCATGTCCAAAACGATGAGTTAGGTTAATGATTGTTGATTTTGTCAAAAGCGTTGTCCTTGGTCAATTGGGGTATTCTACACGCAAAATCTATTTTTCAGAAAGTCTTATTTTTTTTTCCAATCGTACACCATGCTCAGATACGCCATGCGCCCGATAAGTGGGCCGCCGTAAGTCTGGTAGCGACGCTTGTCGAGCAGGTTTGCCGCCCCCAATTTGAAGGTCATGTTCCAGCGCACCACATTCAAATTCACCTGCGCATCCACCATATCATAGGTCGGAATGTAGCCCGTGAATTGGGGAGAACCTTCAAATGTAAAGCCTTGTATCCATTTGTAGGTAACGTTGAAGCCCCAAAGCAGTTTTTTGTTTTTTGGGACGAGCGGCAAGTCGCGCCCGCTGATGCCAACGTTGTACTTGTGTTCGGGTGTATTGAACGCAGGTATGATGGGGTCGTCCACTGCCGTATTGAGGCGGTTCCAAGAATAATTTCCTTGCACCATGTAATAATCAGCGAAGTAGAAGTTCGTACCGAGGGCAAAACCTTGTGTGGTAACGGTGTTAGTGGAGTTGGCTGCTACCCGGTATGCCTTTATAGAGCGGTATTCAAGCCCGAAAAACGGGTCTATATCTGCGTCAATGCCTATATTATAGCCGATAAAGTTGTCGTAAATGCTATAATAGTAGCCTGCGTCCACATACAGTTTTTTGAACAGTGTGGTACGGTAACCCAACTCGAAGGTCTTGACTTTTTCAGGTTGGATGGGCGCCACATCAAAACGCTTAAGCAAGTTGAGGGTAGGAAACGGCACGGCCAAATAATCCCTGAAAGAATTGAGCGTGATCAGGTTATCAAAGCCGGTGATGTTGCCCAACAGCGTGGCTCGGCCCACGTTTAGGAAAAGGTATTGGTCGGTCAGCGTCGGGTTGCGGATGGCCGAAGAAAAGGAGGCCCGGAGGTAATTGTTCTCCGCCGGATTCCAGACGGCGGAGACAGCTGGCGTCGCGAGCCATTTAAAGTTTTGGTTTTTGTCCACACGCACGGTAGCGTTCAGTTTCCAATCTCCAAAGGTTCGTTCCACGCCTGTGTACAACCCGAATTCATGGTTGGTGATCTTTCGATAAGCGGAGTCAAGCGCAATACCGTTGGCATCACGGGTATAGGTAAGGGTATCGGAGAAAATAGTGCCCTGCGAAACCGGCCGGTAGAGCCGCGCATTTCCACCCACGAGCCAGAAATTCAACCATTTGGGGGTAAACCGATATTCACCGTGTACATGATAAAGGGCTGATTTATCGAAGAATTGTGTGCCCCCTTCGCTAGATTTTTTGGAACTAATATCATTGACCAAGGAGTCGAAACGAGCCGTGCCAGGCTGGTAAAAGTCATAAGCGGGGGTTTGTCCACTCAAATTATTGGCTTGGTTGGCATAAGCTTCTGCCATTGAGTGCTGCACAGACAAGGAGTCCTGATAAGCGAGCATCCAGTTTTGAATGGCAGCGAGTTCTGCATCGGATGGGGTGTTGGACGAAGGCACTGGAAAATTCCAATCTTCTGTCATTTTTCCAAAGTACACATTTCCGAGGTTGGGCGATGTCCACCATTTTTCGTAATCTGAAGCCCATCGGTTGTTGTCCTTGGTCAATTCTTGGATTTTCAGCGCTGTGAAATAGGGGTCGAAAGACCTGCCCGCATCCTCGTTGGTAGCGTATGCGCGAATAAAATACTTGTCTTTTTTACGGAATTCGACACGGTTTTGAAAGAACAAAATATCACGAAGACTGAATCGGTTATCGCCCTGGTAAACGGTTGTCCCAGCGCCAAAGCTGGATGATAGAATGAGCTCGGGCGATTCAAAGCCTTTTGCCGGGTTGGTTCTGAAATGCAGGGCGGCGTTTGCCTTTGTATTGCGGGTATCGTAATCCACCAAATCAGCCTCCCGGTAACCCGTGCGGTGGTAGATATTCAGTCCTGCTCGACCGCTGTTCCAGGCAGGGTTGGCGGAGCCATCGAAACGTGCCACATACTCGTCGCCATAGATGTTTACTGCATCGTAGCGGCCGGGGTTTTGCTCCGTAGTATAAAAAGCCCCCCCAGATTCTGTGCCCGATACAGGCCCGTAGTTGTTGGCCTCCCAATCGTTGGCGCGGAGGTGGAAGAAGTTGAGTTTATAAGCGAAAAACTCTTCGCCCTTCTTGTTTTTAAAAGCATCTGCCCAACGGATGGCGCCTTCCCAAAGGTTGCGCTCGCCCGACTTTAGAGACACCGATAGCCCTTTGTGTACAAACGGGTTTTTGGTCTCCATCGAAATCACGCCGTTGAAAGCATTGGGGCCATAAAATGCCGAACTCGCACCTTGGATAAGGTCTACCTTCGTTACGTCCAAATCGCTGGAACCGAGGAAGTTGCCTAAAGAAAAATTAAGACCCGGTGCCTGGTTATCTACCCCATCAATGATCTGGAGCGAACGCACAGGGCTGGTTGAGTTGAACCCCCGCGTGTTGATGATCGTGAAGCCAAGAGATGCAGTGGTAAGGTCCACGCCTTTGAGGTTGCCAAGCCCGTTGTAGAAGTTCACAGAAGCCGTCTGCTTGATGGCAATGGCATCCATGTTTTCCACCGTGAGTGGGGCTGCCTTTTGTTTGTCGTCAACCCGTTGGCCCACAACAATGGCCTCTTCCATGATGATGCTGGCGGTGGAAAGGCGCACATCTACCTTTTGAGCAGCGTCTGCCACCTCCAATTCTTGCGATTCGTACCCTGTGTAAGAGAACCTGATTTTCACAGGGAACGCCTCAGCCTTAAGGATGAACTCTCCATCGTAGTTGGTAAGCGCTCCGCCTCCACCGTTCACCAGCACTACGCTGGCTCCGATGAGATCATCGCCGCTTACAGCATCGCGCACCTTTCCTTTGATGGAAATTTGGGCATGGAGCCAGGTGCCTCCAAGCATTAGGCACAAGAGGCTGGCAGTCAAAGTTTTGTAAATTTGCTTCATACGGATCACATCTTGTTTTCGGACAAAAAAAGTATAAAAGCAGGGTTCTTAGCAACCCTGTTCGTTGGGCAAAAGAAGAAAGAAAATTTGATTTCAAAATGCAAATCTGAACGTTATGGAAAACCTGGCGTAAATGGACCAAGAGCAGCGAATCGAGAGCGGCGGACGACAATCACATTATCTAGTGACCACACTCATTTTTCTAGTGTTATTTCAGCCATTACTTTTGTTGTGAAAAAGGGTCGCCCATTTTTTTGAGAAGTGCATTTCCTAAGTCTTTTGAAGTGGAAGATGTTTGAATGCGATTGATGCTAACTCTCTTTTGTCATTTAAGTTACAAAAAAATAAAGCCCTGGACTTGACAATGACAACCGCCATAACCTTACATTTGCTACGCCTCCCGCAACAATCACCCAACCAAATTGAGTTTGCCCTATGCCAAAATCTACTACACAAAAAGAAATAGATTTTTGGGGTCTACCTTTCCGCAACAATCCTCCTTTGGGGGATTTATACCTCATTTCGCTCCATTTATTTTCTCCTGACGGCTGCTTTTAAGCCCCCCACCTTTTCGTTTACTGCGATGTGTGACCACATTGCAGCCATGCATTGTTTCACCTCTCTCGATGACTGCGACGAGCCTGCTGGCTTGTTTTCAGATATTTTCAAATTTTTTTCACCCAATTTTTTAAAATTCTCAAATAATGAAAGGCAATTTCAAACTCTTTTATTCGCTGCTCCTGGTAGCACTGTTCGCCTTCACGGCACAGGCCCAAAACGTTTTCGAAAGCACCAAAACTTGGGGCGCTTTTGACCATTCCGCGTGGAAAATTGAGCCGCAATCCATGCAGAACTATGTCATTATGGGCAACAAATTTTTTGAGCCGGCAAACAATACCTTGTATATGTCCGAATTTAGCGAGTTCGCACAATTCAACTCATGGAACCGTGTTCACGCCACGACTGAAACCATGCAGACTTTTTGGAAAAGTTTCTGCAAAAGTACTTATCCGGTAGGTTATTTCGCTGTGGCTTCTATTAATAACAACCGTGTCTATGCAATTTTGACCAACGCCACAGGCCACAAAATGTGGGACCGTATCACCACCCTGCCTTTTGGCATGCAGTATGGTGGAGTATGCCCTGCTTCCAATGGCGGTTACGTAGCTTGCGGATCAACCAATAGCAGTGGCGAATTGGCTGTAACTAAATTCGATGCTTATGGGGTTGCCCAGTGGACAAAAGACTATCCTGTCAGTGGATTCGCATGGACCATAAAGGCCGCTAATGGCGGAGGCTATGTCATTGCTGGCACCCGCAATGTAATTCGCATTGACGTAGCTGGGGACTTGGTTTGGACACGCACTTTAAACCTCCCGACCTCGCCTGATGGAAGCGCATACTCTTACACTGAGTTTGAAGAGATACTGCCCCTCTCCGGAGAGAATGGTTTTATCGTAACCGGTTCGGCGTTCTCCAACTCAAATTCAGGGGTCTATACTGCCAGACTTTCTTGGAATGGCACGGTTATATGGTCAAGAATCAATGACGTGGTCAATACTAGTGGCGCAGGTACTCCAGTATGTTGGGTAAACAACGCTGTGCTTGCCAATGGAGGCAGCAAGGTTATCACTTCATGGCGCAGAGGCCTGGTAAGTCCGGGTGGTGGCTTGTTTGCGCAAACGGTTAACATTGCCGACGGTGCACAAGGGGTCATCAAAAGCCTGAACAATACCATCCCCGTTCAGGAAGCATTTGCTACCCGTGCACACGGCAGACTCGTTATCGGTGGCACAAGAGGTTCCTACTCGGCTGCGTACGCTTATGCCAACACCACTTTCCTTAACGAGAATACAGCACCAGAAGGCATTCAATTGGATGAAACCAATATTGAGAATGTTCCAACTGGGTCCGGCTTCTTAACCAGTGTGCGAAATGCTTTCCCAACCTATGAGAAAGGAAAGCCTGTCTTTGAAGACCCGATCATGACTTATGCCAGCCGTACCTCCTACCAGGATCTAACCATTTTCCCAAACCCTAGCACTGGTTTGGTATATGTGGGTGGTGTAATGGAAGTTGGGGCATCGCTTCGGGTATTTGACCTTGCTGGCCGATTGATGATGGAGAAAAACATCCAGGAAGGCGATTCAATGATTGACTTCGACCTTTCTGGCCAAGCTAAAGGTATTTACACCGTTCAAATGGTGGGAACTAAATACAACGTGACCCGCAAGTTTGTCATCCAATAAGCAGTAAAGTAAACGCCAAACATTGGCGGACAATAATTGAATCGGCTGGCCGGGATTTCCCGGTCAGCCGATTTTTATTTCCTTTTCGTCCCATCCCATCGTTCAAAAAACGCTGGAATGCACAAGCTGCTCATTGCGGTATGCGCATTGAAAAGCACACAAATACCAATGCCATCACGACGGTTGAGCGCGATTTCGCTTTTGTAACCGTTGACATATCCGCCGTGGTAAAGAATTGTATCTCCATCATGATCCAGCACACGCCAGCCAAGCGCATAAGAAGCCGCATCGCGCCGCAACCAGTGCGGAAAGATTCGGCGCTCTTTATCAGTTCTTACCACTGGGCGGAATACACGTTCGAGTGTGCTGTCTGCAACGATATTGGGTTTGTTCCCCAGAAGTAGTTTGAGCCATTCACCCATGTCGGCGATACTGGCGTTTACGCCTCCAGCGGCTATGGCATTGTAGTAGAGCGGCGAAATAGAATCTGCCCGCCAATCACCCCTTCCTGTGGCAAAATGTGGGAAGGTTTTGTTTTGCTGCTTATTAATGCTTCCAAAATCGCTGGAGGCCTGATGCATTCCTGCAGGAAAGAAGATTTTTTCAGCCAAAAGTTGTGCATAGGATTTGCCCGTTTTTTGCAAAATCACTTCCTCAATGACGCAGACCGCCACATTCTGGTAGGCATAAAATTCTCCCTCCTTGCCACACACAGGGGCTTTGGGAAAGTAATCTTTTACAATGTGCGGAATGCTAAAGTCTTTTTCAATGAGGTTGGTGAAAGCATGGTAAGGAAGTCCTGTAGTGTGTGAAAGCAAGTGCCATAAGCGAACGCGTGCAGTCTGTTTGCGGTCGCGCAGGGTGAAGTCAGGATAATGCTGTTGCACGGGGTCGTCCCAATCAAGGAGTTTATCCTGTACCATTATTCCCGTCAATACCCCAGCGAAACCCTTTGATAATGAGCCGATCCGAAAAACCGTGTTTTCGTCAATGGAATCCTTCCCGCCCACAATGCGTGGGCCATAACATTGCATCAACACAATTTGGCTGTCTTTTACAATGACGATAGCTGCACCTGGCGTATTGGTCAGCCGAACCTCGTCCTCGAAATAGTGGGCATACGCTGTTACAAATTTTTCTAGATACGTTGGGGTCTTGTAGGCTATTGCTGTGGAGGACGGAGCGGGAACTTGACCAGGCGCATTTGCGCAAGCCGGTAGGAAAAGGGAAAATAAGCGTAAAAAGAAGGGGGATTTCATAGGGGCGCGAAGATAGCGCGAAAACACTTCAACGACGGCCTCTGCCTCCGGGCAGCCTGTTTTGTTGCCGCTCCATTTTGCGCTCACGCGCCTCTTGGAGTTTTTTTACCAGCGACTCTCTGAATTCTCGCTCGGCCATGGGGAGTTTGGCAATTTTCCGAAGCGGGAGCACTTTGCGAAGTTTTTGATAGGCTTCGCGCTCAAGGTCAATTTCGCGCTGCTTCATCTCAAAGTGACGCTTGATTTGGTCTTCCACTTCTGCGTCGCTCATTTGGTCGAGCTGCTTCGCTGGCCGCAATTCTTGCTGTACCTGTTCTCGCTTATCGGTAAATTCATTGTACACAGGCCAAAAACTTTGTGCTTCTTCAGGGGTAAGGTTGAGGACTCGTGTGAAGACCTCCGCCCGGAAAGCGGCCAAGCGTGCATCGCGCTTTTCGGGGTCTACTTGCGCCTGTGCCAAAGTGCCAAAAGCACTGACAATCAGCACGGTGAATAAAAAATGTCTCATGGTGAAGTTCATAGCTAAATGTTCTTGATTATTTGTTCAAAGTATTTGCTCAAGCTCTTCGTCAGTCATCTCATCAAGGATTTTATCCAAATCATCCGGTTGGATTTCATCAGAAGCAGCACTGTTTTTCTTTTGCTTGCCAAGAGCGGGTTTTTCGATCGCCTCCGCGTTTTCATCTGAGCTCAGTGAGGCCAGTTGCGCTGGCTCAAATTCGTGCAAATTTTCCAAAACGTAGGATTCCAAGTCATCTTCGGTCAATTCGGTTGATGCGAGTAGTGTTGCATCCTGGACAGCAGCAGAATCTTGGCGTATGAACCAAACAGCGGCCAATACCAATGCCAGTGCCGCCGCGTAGGCCATTGCAGCTTGAGGCCTTATGAATGAGGCAAATATGCGGAGGCGTTCGCTCCGTTTCATCGTTGGGCGACCCATGCCTCCCGAGGATTCGATACGTGCGAATATTGTATGCTCTAAGTCCTCAAAGTATCCTTCGGGAAACTTAAACCCGTCTCCTTTTCCCTTCAAATCCTTGAGGAAAGGGGATATGGTTTTCAGCTCTTCGTCCAAATTTTGCTTTTTCATAGTCTGTGTTTTAAATTTGGTCAAGGTTCGAAGTTCAAAAAAGCTGCCTCAATTTTCTTAGTAGCATGGTGAAAGGAGGCTTTCAATGCACCCACCGATGTGTTGAGCAACTGCGACATTTCTTCATAGGGCATTTCGTCGTAGTAACGCAGGTTAAACACCTGTTTTTGTTTGTCAGGCAATTCAGCAATGGCAAGGATTAGTTTTGCTTGTACGGCATCGCCGTCAAACCACTCATCTGCCTTTAATCGGTTTGACAGCAAATTATCGGCGTCATCGAGAGACGACGAAACGTGCCGCGCTTGACTTTGCAAAAAAGTGAGTGCTTCGTTGGTCGCTATCCGATAGAGCCAAGTGTATAGTTTTGACTTTCCCTCAAACTGCAAAATGCCTCTGTAAACCTTAATGAACGTATTTTGAAGCACATCATCGGCATCATCGTGAATCTGCACCATACGGCGGATATGCCAGTAGAGCCGCTCGCGGTATTGCGCCATCAGCAACCGAAACCCGCGCTCGAAAGTCTGCTCAGAGCGCAATAGTTCCATGATTTGTTCGTCCGTCGCGGGCTTCTTAGTTGCAGTCAATTGCAATTCATGCGAGTTTGGAGATAAGACTATAAGGGGAGGGAGAGGTTTAAAAAGAAGGGAAAATTCGTGCAATTAGTGGCTAAAGAATCAGAATGTGCCATTCATATTAGCGCTAAAGCAGCCAAAACATTCTCCTCAATTCTGGCGGCCATATTTCTTGAATTGTCCTTCACAAAAGCCCGCCCAGTCACCTTTTCGAACAGTTCGATATAGCGGTCCGAAATTTCTTTGATAAAAGCTTCAGGAATGCTCGGCATCTGCTGCCCGTCTTTCCCCTGGAATCCATTGGCAATGAGCCATTCGCGCACGAATTCTTTGCTCAATTGCCGTTGCCGTTCCCCGCGTTCCTGTCGTTGGGCATAGCCATCAGCATAAAAATAACGCGAGCTATCGGGCGTATGGATTTCGTCCATGAGCAAGATTTGCCCATCCTTTTTGCCAAATTCGTACTTTGTGTCCACGAGGATCAGCCCTCGCGCAGCGGCCATTTCTGTTCCTCGCTGGAAAAGTGCCCGAGTGAATGCCTCCATTTGGGCGTAATCTTCTTCACTTACCACCCCGCGTGCAAGGATTTCTTCTCTTGAAATATCCTCATCATGCCCTTTATCAGCCTTTGTGGTGGGTGTAATGATTGGTTCGGGAAATGGGTCGCTTTCGCGCAGTCCCTTAGGCAAAGTCACGCCGCATAAAGTGCGCAACCCGGAAGCATACGTGCGTGCTGCATGCCCTGCCAGATATCCTCGAATGACCATTTCCACGCGCACCGGCTCACAGCGCCACCCAATTGCAACGTTTGGATCGGGCGACGAAATCAGCCAATTGGGACAAATGTCGCGGGTGGATTGCAGGGCATAAGTGGCAATCTGGTTCAGCACCGCGCCTTTATGAGGGATAGCCCGTGGTAGAATGTGGTCAAATGCCGAAATGCGGTCGCTGGCAATCATCACCAGCCGTTCACCCAGGGAATATACGTCGCGGACTTTGCCACGGTAAAAGGCCGTTTGACCGGGGAATTGAAAATTTGTTTCACGGATAGCATTCATGGGGCAAAGGTCGGAAAAGACTTTGGACTGTTTGACATGAGAAGTTGGATGAAGTGCGTACAAAAATCGGGGCCGATTCTCCATTTGGAAAATCGGCCCCGATATTCACTTCATCACTTCATCGCTTCATGCTTACTGCAGCACCACTTCCCGTTCCGACATCATTTTACGGATGTTGATCAAGGCGTAGCGCATACGGCCCAGTGCAGTATTAATGCTGACCCGGGTAAGGCCGGCGATTTCCTTGAAACTCATGTCGGCGTAGTGTCGCAAAATGACCACCTCGCGCTGTTCGGGTGGAAGCCCGTCCACCAGGTGGCGGATGCGGTTGTGCGTTTCAGAGCGCATGATGATGGTTTCCGGGCCTTCATCGCTGACGCGCAGCACATCGAAAATGTCGAAGTCTGGGTTCGGATTGATGTGGGCTCGGCGTTTGTTGCGCCGGTGGTAATCCACGCACATATTGTACGATATGCGCATGGCCCATTGCACGAATTTGCCTTCGTGGTTGTACTTGCCCTTGCGAAGGGTGTCAATAATTTTGATGAAGACTTCCTGAAAGATGTCTTCCGCGAGTGCGCGGTCTTTCACAAAGAGATAGATAGAGGTGTAGATTTTTGCCTTGTAACGAGCGAGAAGTGTCTCGAAGGCTTGTTCATCACCATCTGTGTAGCGTGCGATCAGATCATGATCGTGGAGCATTGGCATAACTTGCATAAGCAAACGGATTTTGCTGTTAACCAGTTAAATTGATATAGGAATTTAATTGGTGTACAAGTTTTAGCCGATACGCAGAGAAAGTAAGTTGGTGATGAAATAATTGAGCGAGGTGCTCATTGACGATGCCAAATGTATGGGCTTATTGTTGGGGCGGGGAAGTTTTTTTTCAATTTTAACATAAAATTTCTCGTTGCATAGGCAACCCGCGAATTTTCATCTGAAAAATTTGGCAAATGGGCTACTTTTGCACCCGAATCCAGAACAAAGTTGGGCGCAACTTTCTTGACCGATTCCCATAAAAAACCTTCGCTGCTACGCCGCCTCTCTCAACTGCGCCATTTTTCACCCAATTTTCAAAGCGGTGCAGCAGCATTTTTCTCATGGAAATTGCCATAGTAGTAGTCCTAATTGTCCTGCACGGATTCCTCGTGCTGGGTGAAATCGCGCTTCTCACCTCAAAACGCTCGCGCCTCGAAGCCGAGAAAATGAAGGGCAACCGCAACGCTGCCATAGCCGTTGATCTCCTTGACCGCATTGACCATTATCTGTCTGCCATGCAGATCGGCATCACACTAATTAGTATTGTAGAGGGTGCATATGCAGGCGTTGCGATTGGACATTTGTTGGAGCCGTTTGTGTCCCAAATCGCTGTTGCGGCACCATATGCGGAGCAGATTTCGCTCTCTATTGTGGTCACGCTCATCACTTATTTCTCCCTGATCGTGGGCGAGTTGGCGCCCAAATACATCGCAATACAATACGCCGAACCTCTGGCTATCGCTTGCGCTCCGGTAATGAATTTCATCACAAAAATCACTGGGCCGATTTCGGCATTCCTGAGCTGGAGCACCAAAATGTTCATGCGAATGCTTTTCATAAAACCCAAGGACCAGCAGAGCATTTCGGAGGATGAGATCAAACTGATGGTAAAAATGGCGAATCAACAAGGTGTGTTGGAACCAAAAGAAAGTGAGTTCATAACCAATATTCTGCGCTTTTCCGATCGCAACGCCTATACCATTATGACCCACCGAAATAATGTTGAATGGATTGACATTCAGGAGGATATGGAAGAAAATGATCGTGTTATTCGTGAAAGCGGTTACACAAAATTCTTGCTTTGTGATGGCGACATTGAGAATATCATTGGGGTGGTAAAACTTCGGGACTATATTGGGAATCAGGGCAAAAACGACTTCGACCTTCGAAAAATAACCACTCAGCCGCTTTACATCCCCGAAACAATGAACGCGCTGAAAATCCTGGAACGGTTCCGAAATGAGCGGAACTACTTTGCAGTGGTGGTGGACGAATACGGCTCCACTCAAGGCATAATCACCTTGCACGACCTGACAGAAAACATCTTTGGCACCTTGCCCGACCTCGATGATGCCGAGGAACCCGACATCGTCACCCGGGAAGACGGTAGCCTTTTGGTGGACGGTATGATCCCGATTGACGAATTGCGCGAAACTTTAAGCCTCAAAGAATTTGACTTTGAAGATGCCGACTACTCTACCCTAGCCGGTTTTATCCTTTACAAACTTAGTGAAATCCCAAAAATCGGCGATGTGCTGAAAACAGAAGGTTACTGCTTTGAGATTGTGGATATGGACAAGAGCAAGATTGACAGGGTGCTGATTAGCAAGATACCTGAGGAGGAATAAGTTTCGAGTGCAGCGTGGCAAGTTTCAAATCTTGACTGGCAAAAATTGCTTAATAGTGCAGCGTTTATTGCTAAATGTGTGTACTTTGGTGAAAATATCACACCTAAATTCAATTTCAATGAAACATGTTCTTACGCTCTCCATGCTGTTATTTGCCATTTTTTCTGCCGCACAAACCGGCTCCAGCAACCCAGAATACCAGAAAACGGTCGAAATTGCCTTCGGCGAGCTTCAAAAAGGCCAATGCAAACCTTGTCTGGAAGCCTACGAACGGGCTTTCGCTATTTCCAAACACAGTGCTTTAAGTCATCTCCGCGCCGCGCGCTGCGCCCAAATGTGCGATGACGCAGCTAAAGCCCAAACATTTGCCGATAAAGCAGTGGAAATTAGTTGGGACATGACGGCAATTGTCCTTCAAAACAACAACGATTACCCGGAGCTTGCTCCTTTAAAAGCGTCAAATTTGGGGAAAAAGACCTTAAAAGAAACGGAGATAAAGGCCAAAGCCTCTGGTTTCAATGCCGAATTGGCAAAAGCACTTGACTTACTCTCCGAAGAAGATCAAAAATACCGCCGCCTGAAAAGTGAGATAGCTTCAAAATACGCAAAAGAATCCCCTGAATATCAAAAATTCATGCAGGACTGGACACAAAATGATTCATTATGCCTTGTGAAAGCAGAAGCCATCATCCAGCAATTTGGGTACCCAGGCAAATCGCTCGTGGGCGAATCAAGACAAGACGCTATCTGGATGATAATCCAACATGCGCCCCTTGAAAAACAGGAGCAATATTTTCCATTAATTGATGCTGCCGCGCAAAAAGGCGAGATGCGTAAATCTGCTTGGGCATTGCTCGTAGACCGGATTCGGATGTTCAAAGGGCAACCGCAGATTTATGGCTCGCAAGTAATACACGACTATATTTCTGGCAGCAAAAAATTTCATGAGATAGAAGACGAAATAAATGTGAACAAACGCCGCGCTGAAGTGGGCCTGGGTCCGCTCGAAGAATATGCCGAACGAATGGGTGTGGCGTGGAAACCCAAATAAAGTGGCCCCCTCCTTCGCACTGTGCGCTATGGTGGGTAAAAATGACAAATGACGATAAATGACGATAAATGACGATAAATGACGATAAATGACGAAGCACCCTCCGTTTCCCGGCTCGAACCCTACAAAAACCGCCTGACCAAAAACTTCCGACACTATGGGAAATGGGCGCGGCGAAAAGAGATTTCCTGCTTTCGGGTGTATGACAATGACATCCCTGGAACGCCCTTAGCCGTGGATATTTACGAAGGGATTGCTCACATTGCAGAATACGAGCGCGATCACGGAATGGACCCAGACCAGCACTCTGCCTGGTTGGCTGAATGCATTCAGGTTACCTCAGACGTGCTTGATATTCACCCTGATAGCATCTTTCTAAAATTCAGGCAGCGGCAAAAAGGGCTTCGGCAATACGAGCGATTTTCCCGTGCTGGTGCAGAATACATTGCGCATGAAAACGGGCTGAACTTTCTGATTCGTCCAGCAGATTATCTTGATGTCGGCTTGTTCCTCGACCATCGAAATACCCGCCAAATGGTGCGCAAAGAGGCCGCCGGGAAGCGCGTGCTAAATCTTTTCGCCTACACTGGCTCATTCACGGTGTATGCAGCAGCAGGCGGAGCCGCTTCCACACTTACGGTGGATATGAGCAATACTTACCTTCAATGGGCTGACCGAAATCTGGCACTCAATGGCTTCTCCACAGGCCCACATCGCTTGTTGCAAGCCGATGTAACCTCCTGGTTGCACGAGCCTCCAGCGGAACAATTTGACCTCATCGTACTGGATCCACCAACATTTTCTAACAGTAAGCGAATGACTGGCACGCTCGATACGCAACGCGACCACGTCTGGATGCTCAATTCGGCACTGCAACTCTGTGCACCCGGCGGAACAATCTGGTTTTCAACCAATTATCGCCGTTTTAAATTAGAGGAAGCAGCCATACGGGCTTCTGAAATCCGCGATATTTCAAAACAGACGGTGCCGGAGGATTTCCGGAATGGGAAGATTCATCAGTGTTTTAAGATATTGAAATAAAGTGGTCATTGTCTTTAACGACGATCACAACCCTTTCACGTCCACGTTCACTTTTCCTGTTGAAAAAAGGTTGACCCTGATTCCTGTGGGTGTCACGCGGGTGTCTTGGACGGCCACGCTGTCGAGGATGCCATATAAAGTTATCCCTGGTTGAATTTGGTAATTGCTCAGTGATTGCTGCACGGAGTTTTTTATCTCGGCGATGTTCTGTCCGAGGGGGAAAGTCATGCTCGCGACCATTTTCTTTTTGATTGTTCCTTGGAAAATCCAAGAGGCGGAGCGCTGGAGAAAATTGCGCGTATCTACATGAAAATCAAGGTCTTTTACTTCGATTTGATTTTTAAGGGGGTTGAATTCAGGCCTGCCGATGAAGTAAATTTGGCCGTTGAAAGAGCCGCTTAGTTTGGTGTTCACTACGATGCGGTCGTTGTTGCCCCAGAGCGTGAGGTCTTCCACTTTCACTTTATTTTTGCCGGATTCAAAAACCTGCCCGATCATAATGTTTTTGGCCAAACGCTCCGCTTCTGCGAAGGGTACATCGGTGGCAAAACGCATCTGAAAATCGTCGGGCGCTTCGGTGAGGAGCGTCAAGTTGGGCAAAAAGGTGTTTTCGCGGAAGGTCGGTTTCTCGCCAAAAGACACGTCGTTGAGGCATTCCACGGCAATTTTGGTTTGCAGGGCATTGTTGTACGTCGTGAGCGGCGTTAGGCCAATACTGAGCGGAGTCGTTTTCGACCACATCCGATAGGCTTCGTCGAGCAAAATCGGTTGCTGAATGGCTTCCCAAGCCTCTTGGACGTAGGGCCGGAGGCTGATCTGCTGGCTCACATATTGGTCGAGGGTTTTGCTCAGGGTCTTTTTGCTGCGATTGAGCGCGAGGTTCGCGATGGTTTCCACGCTGATGTCGCCGATGCCCGTTTTCAGAATAGGGCGACTGATCCATTCGTGGTATTCGACTACCGTCTGGGTGCTGAGGCTCCAGTCGGGGTTGATGCTGAAAGTAGTTTTGAAGTTGAGCGCTAGTTCGCCTTCGGCTTCCGCTGCTGCTCCGAACAGGAGGTCTTTTTGAATCCAAAGTTTAAGCGGTACGCGGTATTTGACGGTGTTTCCGCTGAAAAACAGGGAAAGGTCTTGACTTTTCCAGGCGTTCATCATTAGGCCGTCGTTGCCATTGTCGGTGTAAGAATAATCCTCGTAAAGTGCTGAGCCCGAAAGCCTTGCGTTGAGCGAGCGCAGGATTTCGTCCACCGAAATACTGACCGGGATGCTGAGGGTGGAGGGTACGGGGG
>CAZPTQ010000044.1:0-28516 GCA_964589365.1 uncultured Saprospiraceae bacterium | reverse complement strand
GCAGAGCCGGTGTTGCCGCTTATGGAATAAATGAAAGGCGATGTTCCTCCCAGGATGCCGTTGATGGCGATAGAGCCGTTGGTTTCGCCAAAGCACCTGATGTCTCTCACCGCAAGGTTAAAACCAGTTGGCACGGCGGGGTCCACGAACACATCAACCTGTCTGGTGGCGCTGCAACCGTTGAGGTTGTTGACGATGAGCAGCTGGTACTGGCCTGCCATGTCAACGATGGGCGCTAGGGTGGTTGTACCAGAAACAAAGTTTCCGTTCGCGGTTGTCCATGTATTGGTAAAGTTCGGCCCAGAGGTACTCCCCGTCCCGTTGATGGTGACTTCAGTGGTATTACAGTCGAGCTCCGCAGGGGTTGCCAATACCACGGTCGGCTTCGCAAAATCGCCAATCACCTCAACAGTGAGGGGGCGGACGCATCCGTTAGGCGCAGAAATGGTGAAGGTATAAATCCCGGGCTGCGTGACCGTGACCACGGAGGTGTTTACGGTGCCGATGCCAGGCCCTGTCCAAGTTGATGTAGAACCAGTTGGGGAAATGATCTCCCCGCCTATCTGGCTTGAGCCGTTGTTGAGGCAGTTGAGCACTGTTCCGTTGGCGATGCCTTGCGGCACGTTCGCGTCCAGCGATACCGTAGTATTTGCGATTGCTGTGCAGCCATTGGGCGCTGTCACGGTAACGGAGTAAAGCCCCGCCTGGTCCGCCTGAATGGATGGGTCGGTCTGGTTGGTGGTCTGCACAGATGCGCCTGTCCACAGGTAGGTCGAGCCGGGCAGCGAGCTGGTAGCGGCCACGGTCGAGACCAAGTCGAGGCAGGTGATCGTGTCCGAAGTCGCTGCCACTGCTGGAGGCAGGTCGTCCAGCGTGACGATCACTTGAGCCGTAGCAGAGCAACCGGTAGTGATGCTGGTCACGGTGAGTATGTAGGTCCCGCTTGAGAGTACCGTGGGTGTTTGGCTGGTCGCATTGCCCCCGTTGATACCCGGACCGCTCCAGAGGAAGTCCAGGGAACCGTTGGGGGAAGAAGAGCCTGTACCGTTGAGCGTGACTGAGGTCACCGCACAAGTTATTTCTTGCGATACTCCGGCATCGGCCGTTGGCAGGTTTTGTGCAGCCAATACCATCGTTACATCAGAATTGGTACAACCGTTGGTCGTATCTGTGACCATCAAAGTATAGGTGCCTGGCAGCAGCACAGTGGGGCTTGCGGAAGCCTCGTTAGTCGGGTTGATGCCAGGGCCGGTCCAAAGGTACACAAAGTCAGGGCCGGTGCTTGATCCCAAAGAACTCAGGGTGACCCCTTGGGCGGCGTTGGCGCAGGTCAATACCGTACTGGCGCCCAAGAATACAAGCGGGCGTATTGTGTCTATACCCACGCTCACAGTGCCCTCGCTGGTGCAGCCGTTGTTAGCGTCGGTGACCGTGAGCGAGTACGCTCCAGGCAGGTTAACAGTCGGTGTGGCGCTGGTTTGGTTGCCAGGCAGGACGCCTGGGCCGTTCCAGAGGAAACTGATGTTCGATCCGGATGCAGACTGCGTGGCGTCCAACTGGGCAGTAGTCAGGGCACAGGTGAGGGTACGATCAGGGCCTGCTGCTATGGCCGGCGGCGCTTGGTTCAAGTCCACGAAGACCACGTCCGTGCTCGCACAGTGGTTTTGTGTGTTCGTTACGGTCACGGTATAGGTTCCGGAAAGGCCCACTGTCGGGCTTTGCACGTTGAAGTTGGTGCCATTGATACCTGGGCCTTGCCAAACATACTGGATAAACGCACCAACAGAACTGCCTGAACCGTCAATGGTGTTTGTCAATATGGAACAAGTTATTAGCCCGTTTGCGCCAGCGCTAGCCGCTGGGGTCACTGTGTCCTGTGCCACCTGCACTAAGTCGGTGGCCGAGCAGCCGTTCTCGTTGTCGGTCACTATCAGATTGTATTGACCGGGTTGATCAACAAGCGGGCTTTGATCGTTCTGATTGCCGGGAATTATGCCTGGACCTGTCCAATTATAAACGATGGTTGGACTGACGCCCGAAAGGCTGCCGTCAAGTGTAACATCGGTAATTTGGCAATTCAGGATCAAGTTTTGGCCCGCGTTGGCAGTTGGGACGGCTATGTTTTCGTTCACAACAACTGTATCGCGTGCCGTACAGCTGTTAAGCGTGTCCGTGATCTGAAGGACGTACGTGCCCGGTGTCGTCACACTCGGTGAAGCTTGGTTTTGGTTGCCTGCGTTGATGCCTGGCCCCGTCCAAAGAATCTGGAAATTAGCACCCGAGCTGGATGCAGAGCCGTCCAAGATGGAGATCGGATCGGCGCAGGTCAAGAGCCCGTCGTTCCCTGCCAATACGTTCGGCAGCACTACATCGGTGTCTATGAAAACGTCGTCAGAAGCGGTGCAGCCATTCAGCTGGTCGGTCACCAAAATGGTGTAGGTGCCAGACTCGTTGACGGTGGGGGTCGCTTGGGCTTGGTTCGTGCCGTCTATGCCCGGCCCTAACCACAGGTAGGTGAAGTTTGCTCCTGAAGATGAAATTCCGCCGATGAGGGTCGTCGTCACTACACAATCAATGATATTGTCACTGCCTGCGTCCGCCGTTGGGGGGGCTAGGTCAAGCATCACATTTACCTGGTCGGTGGCAGTACAAGTGTTGCCGAGGTTAGTTACGATCAGGGTATGAGTTCCTGACTGGTTGTTAATGACGGGGTTAACCTGATTTTGGTTTGAGGCATTGATGCCTAAGCCCGACCACAGCAAGGTGAAATTAGACCCCAAGCTGCTGCCCGAAGCATCGAGTGTGTCGGTTGCATTATTGAAACAGTTGAGCACGAGGGCGTTGCCTGCGTCTGCAATGGGGGCAATAGTGTCAATTTGGATCACCACTATGTCGGTGTTCGAACAGCCGTTGTTCGAATTGGTGACTGTAAGGTTATAGGTGCCAGGAATGTTCAGCCCTGAGGGGCTTTGGGTCGAAGCATTGCCCCCCGAGATGCCGGGGCCATTCCAGGTATAGACTATCCCGGCCCCGGATGCGGAGCCGGAGCCATCAAAATTGACGCTGACAACAGTGCAGTTCAGCACGTGGTCCGGCCCTCCGTCAGCATCGGGAACATTTGCGTCCTGGGTAACGATGACTTGGTCCGTTGCCGTGCAGCCATTGCTGGGGTCAGTGACGGTCACCCCATACAAGTCAGGCTGGGTCACGATCGGGTTTTGCTGCGTTTGGTTGTTGGAGCCGATGCCGTCTCCGCTCCACAAGTAGGTCACGGTAGCGGGGCTGCCGTTGCCATTGAGCATGACCCCATTGGGGTTGGAGCAGGTGAGCTGCTGATCGGAGCCGGCGTCGGCAGTGGGCACAGCCGTGTTGAGGTTCACAACAACCGTGTCCGTTGCGGTGCAACCGCTGGTGATGTTCGTGATCAGCAGTGCATAGGTGCCTGATTGACCCACCTCAGGGCTGTACAGGTTGGCGTTGCCCGCGTTAATGTCGGGTCCGCTCCATGTCGCGGTGAAGTTGGGGCCACTGCTGGAGGAGGCCCCGATCAAGAATACGTTTGGCTGTAAACAAGTGATAGTCGAGTCAGCACCTGCGATCGCGGTCGGGAGCAGTTGGTTTGAGGTGATGACGGCAGTGTCCCGCCTCAGGCAGCCGTTCAAGGTGTTCAAAACCGTGAGGATGTATGTGCCCGCCACGTTGACATTTGGCTGCGCAATGCTGGACGTGAAACCGCTTGGGCCTGTCCAGGAGAAGCTTATGGGCTGGCCTCCGGCATTGCCCGAGCCAAGCAAGGTGGTGTTTGGTGCGAGACAGGTGAGGGTGTCGTTGGGGCCTGCGCTTGCCGTCGGGTTGGAGTTGTTCAGGGTCACAACGGTGCTTGCGGTGCTTGTGCAGCCGTTCGCGGTGTTGGTGACAGTGACGATGTAGGGGCCTGACAGCAGCACGTTGGGGTTTTCTACTGTCTGGTTTCCGGGGTTTATGCCGGGGCCGGCCCAGTTCCAGGAGGGAGTAGGCGCGTTGGTAATACCGTCAATGGTTACGCTGGGCTGGAAGCAAGTGATGGTGTCTCCCACAGCGCTGGCGGAAGGAGGGGTAAGGTTGCCGTTGACCGTGACAGTTGCGGTAGAGGTGCAGCTGTTTGCCGGGTTCAGGACCGTGAGCACGTACGTGCCCAGCGAGTCCACTGTGGGATTTTGCAGGAACTGGTTTGCGGGGGTTATGCCCGGTCCTGTCCAAGAATAGGAGACCCCTCCTGTGGGCGAAGTGCCCATGAGCGTGGTTTGCAAGGCCGTGCAGGTTATGTTGCCGCTCGTTGCGTTGGCACCCGGAGTCAGGGCGCTAGCCGTTACGGTCACACATGTGGTGTCCCTGCAATATAGGCCACCGCGCCCGTGCGACAGGACCAGGCAGTACTGGCCCGGCAGGTTCACCTGTACCGTAGGCGTGTTGTTGGTGCCTATAATCCCAGGGCCCGACCAGCTGTACAAGGTCACGCCGCCGGTCGAGGTATTCAGGTTGGAGCCAGTGCCGTTGAGCGTGACAATCGCATTCGTGCCACAGTTCAGCACGGCTGGTGGAGCGATGTTCGCAACCGGTTCCAGAATGGCCAGGTCTACGTTCACAATGCTGTCACATCCCAAAAAGCCGGTGCAGAAGTTTGCGTAGATGCCCGATTGGGTCAAAAAATCGTTGCATACCTCGTACTGCGCCGGGCCGCAGAGGTTCACGAATTTCATGGGGGAATGGTATGTCGGCGTTATTGATACGATACAGTGCACCACGCTGTCGCAGCCCTGAAAGTTCTGGAGCGTGACAGGGAAATTGCCCGGCGCGTAAAACTCCTCACCGGCGCAGTCGGCGGAGCCGCCCTCGCACATCCTGTGGGTTTCGTTGACGTGCACGGTGGGTATCACGTTCACCATGCAGGTGACAACGCTGTCGCAGTCTAAATACGATTGCAGCGTTACGGGGAAGTTCCCGCCAGCGAAAAAATTCTGGCCGGCACATTCGACGCTATACCCCTGGCACATGAAAACCGTTTCGCTCGACGACACGTTCTCGCCGATGGTGATAGGGAGGCAAAGGAGGGGGGCGTTTGAGCAGACGATGGACTGGGCGCAGACCTCGGCCGGGCCGGGCTGCAGCCATTGGACGTTTACGCTTGTGGCCGGTTGCATGCCCAGGATGTTGCCCGCCGAAGGGGGGTTTATGAGCCAGTTTGAAAGGGTGTTAGTGGTATAGTTGCTCAGCCCAGCGGAGGGCAGGCATACGCCGTCCGTAGGGCCGTTGATCGTCGGGTTCACCCCGTTGATAGAGTAGTCGCATTGTGCTCCCGCGCTTCCGTCAATCATGAGATAATAAACCTCGCCAGGAACAAGTCCGTTGGCTGTCAATGTCTGACAAGTCCCTGTCCCAATGTTCCCAAGACAGGGCGAGACAAAGGCGAAAGTTATACAGTCCGACGTAGATAATACTGCAGCTTGTATGGCACCACCTTGAGCGCAACCATACGTACATATTTCAAAGTTTGCGATTGGGGCATCTGCTGTAAAGGCAAAAAAGTGGTTGTTTTCAATGGTGGTACACCAAGTTGGTGGGAAAGACACTGGAGTACTATTCCAAGTGGCCCCAAAATAGCAGTCCAAGGCAGCAGGGTTTGGCAAAATACAAGCATCCTGGGCGTTTGGCTCAGGTACGGGTATTACGCATGGGGCTCCATTGCATTGGGCATTTGCCGTATGGTTCCAAAAGATCAGCAGAGAAAGGGAAAGAAGTAATGTGTAAATTTTCATCATAACGGTATGATTTAAAAAAGTACAAGAAATGCTAAAACACCGCATTGCTTGCAAAAAGGCTAAGACGTAATGAAGCCGCCCAAACGCTGCCTGACATTTTCAGAGCCAGGCCTTTTGTTGAATGCCCCACAAAGATAAGTATTTAAAACGCCCAAACGCTGCCTGACATTTTCAGAGCCAGGCAACAAAAGGCTCTTCCAGGATCTGTTTCAATGCTACCATGAAACGGGCAACGTCGCCGCCATTAATAACCCGGTGATCCCAACCGATGGTCATAGGCATCATCAGGCGCGGCTCGAACGTTTTGTTTGTTTCATTCCAAACAGGCTCCATTTGTGCGGCTACAATGCTGAGTATGGCGACTTCAGGCCAGTTGACGATGGAATGCATGTTTGTGCCGCCAATTCCGCCAATGTTAGAAATGGTAAACGTGCCACCAGTGATATCGTTCAAAGTGATTTTACCGTTTTTGGTACGGGTGCCAATATCGGCCAAATTTATGGACAGTTCAGACAGGCTTTTTTGGTCGGCGTGCTTGATGTTCGGTACATACAGCCCAGCGGGGGTGTCCACCGCAATGCCGATGTTGATGTATTTTTTGTAGATTACCTCATTGGATTCTACATCGAGGCTTGCGTTGAATTGTGGCATCCGGCGCAGCAAAATTGCCACTGCTTTGGTCAAAATAGCCGTCATCGTAAGACTGCCTCCTTCGGATTTTACCTGGTCTTTGTATTGCTGGCGAAGGGCTTCGATACGGGTAATATCGGCTTTTTCTGAAATATAGGCATGCGGGATCGTATTGGTGGAATACGACATTGCCTCGGAGGTTTTCAGGCCCACATTGGTCAAGGCTTTGCGCTCTGTTTCGCCAAATTTTGAAAAATCTGGCAGCGGCCTGCGTGGCATATTTCCACTGCTTAGTGCAGAACCGCCACCTGCATCCAGTTTCCTTTTCACAAAATCTACCACGTCTTTGTAGGAAAGACGGCTCGCTCCCTCAGCAGGACGAACGTCCGAAAGGTTTACACCAAATTCTTTGGCGCGCTTGCGGGCAAGTGGGGAGGTTCTTAAGGTGGCAGTTGCAGTGGCAGGAGCAGAAGGGGCCGATATTTTTGGAGCAGGATCAGTTGAAGGTGCTGGCGGGGCCGATATTTTTGGAGCAGGATCAGTTGCAGGAGCAGGCGGAGCCGATATTTGTGGAGCGGTGGCAGTAATTGTAGCAGGAGTCGTTGTATCTGACGATGCCACATTGTCACTGGCTGCTGCTACTGTTTTGATCTTCATTGCGAGTGTGCCTTCGGTAACTTCGTCGCCTTTTTTGATGAGGATTTCTTCCACAATGCCTTCAGCATCAATGGGCATTTCGGCATCCACCTTGTCGGTTCCGACTACCATCACGATTTGTTCCAACGAGACCTTGTCGCCAGTTTTTACCAATATTTCGGTCACTTTCCCGCTCACGCCGTCGCCTAGTGAGGGAAGTTTGTATTCATGGAGCATACGCTGCAATACTGTTTTTGCTGAAAGAAGAGTTGGCAAAGATGCAGCGAGTTGATGGAAATCTGGTTGCTTTTTCCCTAGAAATAATAATTCGCCCCAACATTCAGCCCCAATAAAAATCGTTCCGGGAGTCGGTGGCGGTACTGATCGTTGCGCGGAAAATCGCCTGCCAGCGCAGTCTCTGCCAGCAG
Organism: uncultured Saprospiraceae bacterium; assembly: GCA_964589365.1. GTDB lineage: Bacteria > Bacteroidota > Bacteroidia > Chitinophagales > Saprospiraceae > M3007. The sequence continues at coordinate 21,024 of CAZPTQ010000044.1, read as the reverse complement.
GCTGATTCGACGATTCAATTTAAATTCCACACCAGCCGACATCCAGTATCCGAGGAAAAATTTTCCTTGTTTCAATTGAACGCTGTAGCCATCGCTGCCCGAAACAGGTCGGAATCTGGTGTTCTGCGATACCCTCGCTGATATATCAAGTTCATTTTTCACAACAAAATTGCCCAAAAGCCCAACTTTTGCTTGAGCTTGGAATCTTCCTCTACCAAAACGATACCCTGCCAAAAGCGGAATTCGAAGCAATTCGGTTCGTTCGGACGTAGTGATCCTCAAAGTGACCGGCTCATTGTCGGGCGCAGGTGATCCGGGGATCGTTTGTTCCATGCGCAGGCTCACTTCTGCCGTTCCCCCGTAGGTGTTAAGGTCGTAGTTAAAAGTCCGTCTTATGCCTGAAGGGCCTTGATGGATGCCATCCCCGAATCGGAACCGAGGCGTATGCGTGGCCGTCCGTGCTGTGTTTTGGTAGCCTATACCGCTTTCCAGCGAAAACCGGGTGTTCAGTTTTTTGCCCGTTTTTATCCACCATATAGAAGAAATGCCAGCGCTTTCTTGCTTGCTGGCAAAAGCAGCACGGCCTGGGCGGGAACTCTGCGTTCGAGTTTTTTCAATGCTGGCAAACAAGGTCGTTTGCAGACCCACGAACCAATCAGAGGGCTTGCGCACAGGTTCTATCGGAATTTGTGCAAGGGCTGGCGAATTTGGGCTTGGGCGTTCGAGCCAAATTGTTGGAATCGGCACGAAGGCGATATCAACGGTCTTTGGGGAATTTTGATTAACGGTAATGGATTCGGCAATTGGTTGAAGCAAAGGGGCTTCAGTCTTTGCAACACCGATCAAGGATGGGGGCGCATCTGTTTTGTCATTCAAATGCTGGGCAATCTGCGAAACTGATTTCTCCGCCTGGGTATCTATCAAATTGACCTGCTTCCCTCCGGATTTTTGTGCTTGTTGGATGGACGGATTTTCCTCGATAACTTTCTGCTCAGTCGGCAGGGTAGGCGAGCCGTGCGGATTGGTCGAGCCTACAATATCGGGGTAGGTTGAGGTGGATTCCAATTGCTTTGAGGATTGTGTTAGCGACGTTGGATTTGGAGTTTTTTGAATCGCTTGACCATGTCCTTTGTCTTTGCTTTCATGTTCCTCAATCGGTTTTCCTGTCAAAGTCCGGAGTTTTTCTTCATAATAAAGATGCTCGCAAACGAGCATTGAAAAAAGTATCAAAATGACCGTTGCTGCCAAGGCCTGCCAGCCATAGCGCAAGTAGCTTGTACGAGGAGTAGGCACCGCTGCCGGGGGCAATAAATCGCCTTCGACCCGACTCCACATATTAGCAGAAGGGTCTTCTTCGTGACCCTCAAACGACTTGCGAACATAGTCGTCCAATTTATCGTCGTGTATGTTTTCTTTCATGATTGCCAAGTTGTTAGGCTGCTTTCGAGCAGTTTTCTGAAATGTGCTTTTGCTCTGAGCAATTGAGATTTGGAGGTTCCAACCGAGATGTCGAGGATTTCAGCGATTTCGGGATGCGAATAGCCTTCAAGGATGTGAAGGTTGAAAATCGTACGGTAACCTGGTGGCAGCTGTTGGAGGATTCGGATCATGTTTTTGGCAGGCGGCTCGTCTGATAGATAAGATTCTGGTTCGTCGGGAAAATCCTGGCCGTCCAGTTCCATCGTGATAAGGCTCTTTTTATTCCTTTGAAGGTGTTGCAGCGCAGTATTGACAAAAACCTTGCGCACCCAGCCTTCAAAGTTTCCTGCCCCTGTGTATTGATTCAAATCGCGGAACACTTTTACAAAGCCCTCTTGCAAAACATCTTCCGCATCCTCCCGGCTATTGGCATACCGCAGGCAGAGGGCAAACATTTTGCCCTTGAAGCACTCGAAGAAATGTTTTTGAGCAAGTCGGTCGCCGCGAAGGCAGGCTTGCAAATTTGGTTCAGCCATGTCTTTCGTTGAGGTATGCCAAAGGCATTCACGCAAGGGTAGGTAATGCAAAACCTAGAGGGGTTGCATGGGATGAAAATTTAACAGGAAAACCGCAAAACCGCAAAACCGCAAAATGTAAAACCAAGCGTGTGTACCTCGCAATTTAACATTTTCCTGTTTTGCGGTTAAATATTTTTCTTCCCAAATGCAACCCCTGCGTTTTGGTTTGACCTAATCCTGCAAACAGCCTTCAATTGGCGGGCTTTGAAAAAATGCCATTCAGTAAAAAGCAAACGATCGCAAAACTCTCACTTTCAAAAACTTATCAAACATGTTAAAAGCACTCAAATTATTCTTCCTTCCCATTGTTGCCATCATGGCCGTGATGGTTGCCTGCAACAAATCTACTGAACTGACCACAGAAGAACTCGTAGACCAGGCCCTTTACAGCGCACAGGAACGCGGCGGCATGGGCCGCTTCGGCTGCTACGAACTGGTGTTCCCAGTCACGATCGTTTTGCCCGACGGAACTACGGTTGAGGTAAATTCATACGATGAGGTGAAGCAAGCGCTCCGCGCCTATTTTGAGGCAAATGGAGGCGGACCGCGCCCGCATCACCGCCATCGCCCGCATCTGTCTTTTGAATTTCCGATTTCGGTAATTTCTCAGGATGGGGATATTATCACCGTAGATTCTGAGGAGCAGTTGCGCAGGCTTCGCGCCGATTGTGCTGGTGCAACATTTGGCAATCATGACCCGCGCGGACATGGTCAACACGGGCTGTCTTGTTTTGACATTGTGTTCCCGATTACGGTAGGTTTTCCTGATGGCACTACCGCCGAAGTTGCTGACCGTCAGGCACTTCATCTCTTGATCCGCACATGGAGACAGAACAACCCTGGGGCTACTGAACGCCCAAAAATCGTGTTCCCGCTCACAGTGAAAATGGACGACGATGGTTCTTTGGTAACGGTAACCAGCCCGGAAGAACTTCGCCAGTTGAAACAGGATTGCGAATAAATAAAGCGTGGTTAAAAAGTGACGCGCCTCCTCGTTCATAGACGGGGAGGCGCGTTTTTTTTGGAGGCAGACTTATTGACAAAGCATCCGCTCAAAAATATGGAGCAAACCGCGTTCGACTTGTTCGAGGCCAACATTTGCTTTATAGATTTCAAGCATATCCGCCAGTATTTTGTCCTTGTCGGCTTGTGTTTTACAATATTTTTCCTTGTAAGAAAAGATTATGTCCAAGGCATCCGTATCAGCACAAGCCATAAAAATTGATTTGATTCGGGTGTATTCCGAGGCAGTGAGGGTAGGAATTATGAGGTTTTCTTCTTCCACGGAGATGTGGCCATCGGTATTGGCAGCATAAAGCATCACAAATGCGTGGAATTCGGCGTAGGTCCAATTGTCTGTCTGGCTGTCCATATTGAATGCGAAGGTTGGTGGGAATGGATATTTTTTGCGGCGAAAGTTATCAAAGTTTTGAATTGAGCAAGGCAAGTTTTCGGGCTGAATTACCTTTGAGGTTGGAATCATTTCTATAATGAAAGACCATACACCGCCTTTTCGGCATCGCCCATTACATCTTTTCGCATTGACTCATTGATTCAGAAATATGGCTGTCGCCATTAATTTCCCACCTTCCCACGCACACAAGAAATAAGCACCCGATTGAAGTTCCCCAATTTCCAAAACTGCTTTGCCTGAAAAGTTCGGCTTCAATTCCCTCAAAAATTCTATCCCGACCAAATTGGTCACTACAAATGTGACTTGGTCGAAACTCGCCCTATTTATTTCTACCGACACCGAGTGGTCATTCCGAGAAACTGGGTTTGGATAAACATTCAACTTTTGCAGCGACGTTACAGCATTGTTCGTGGTGCCGGATGGACAGTTCATTTCATTGATCGTGTAATCGCACACACTCCCGGCAAACCCGTCAATCATAAGGTAATAAACCTCCCCAACGGTAAGGTTGCTGGCCACGAGGTCTTGGCAACTATCAGAGGTGATATTTCCAAGGCAAGGCGAAACAAACTGGAAATTGATGCAATCAATCGTAGATAGAACCGCCGCCTGAATGCCGCCATCAGGCCCGCAAGCAGAGGCGCACATCCTGAAAACAGCCGTGCTGCTATCGGCCTTGAAGGCGAAACTGTGGTTATTTTCGATTGTCGTACACCACGACGGTGGAAAGGACACTGGAACGTCGTCTATTGAAGTGATACCGTGATAGCAGTTTAATGCAGCGGGGTTTGGCAATACACAGGCTTCTTGAGCATCCACAGAAGGCACTGGCACAGTGCAGGGAGTCACGTTGCATTGCACAGAAACGATATTGGAACCCACCCAGCCCGAACCGGGACAGTCCACCTGAACCGAGTAATCACCTAAAATTGCCGGTATAAATGCCTGATCCGAAGCCCCCGGAATCGGAATCCCGTTGAGCAGCCATTGATAAGCCGTCGCAGGGGTCGAGAGCAAAACTCCGCTGTCGAGCGTAATCACTGGGCTTATTCTTATCGTCACTGCCGATGCTGTGGCCAAGCAATTGTTTCCATCTACTACCACAACGGAATATTCCCCACAATCCGATACGACAATCTCCTGCATAGTCTCGCCCGTGTTCCATTGCCAGGATGCAAAGCCTGGCCCGCCATCTAACAAAACGGACTCGCCAAACGGCAATGAAATGGGTCCCTGTGGCTGAATGACAACTGTTGGCAGGGGATTAGCAACAATGAACCCACTTTCCAGGACCGAACTCGTACCAAGATCATTGGTCGCAGTCATATTCACATCAAACACCCCAGGGTTTTGATACACCACCGTTGGGTTTGGCTCTGTTGAATTGAAGGGCGTTCCACCGGGGAAAAACCAATTATAGCTCCAGCAATTCGAGCTTTGGTTCAAAAACGTCACCGTCAAAGGCGCACAACCGCTTTTAAGCGAGGCCGTGAAATCGCTCGTCGGGCCTGTGGGGATGACGGGCTGAAAACAAGTTTCACTGCCGCTGCAAAGGGGAAGACTGGCAGTGTTGTTGACCGTGATCTGGTGCAAGAGCCGATTGTAGCCCGTGCCGGATTCCCAGGTATTTTCGTTCGCCAATCGGATGGCGTACTCAGGGCGGGCGCTCAAGGCCGGGTACGGGTCGGCCAGGTGCAAGAGCAGTTCGTAATTCCCCGCAGGCATCACCATCGGAAGGCAAAGACTGTGTTCAATGCTATGTATCTGGTCTGTTGGCAGCCAGGAGCGGGGGTTGTCGGGAAGGTCAACGTACCAAATGGTGCTGTCGCTGGTATTGCGCAACAGCAGCCGCAGCAAACGGGGATTGAAAGGTGCAGCAAACCCCTTGTTTTTCAAATCAATTTTGACCGAAACAGTCTGCCCCGGACGGCATTCGGTGGGGTATTCAGCGGTTTGAAGCTCAAGCCGATAGCCAAGCCGCTGTTTGATCTCTTCGATACAGCCGCCACTGACCCATTCATTGTTGACCGCGTTGTTCCATCCTGCGTTCAGGTACGAGAAGTGCATCCGGGACATCTCCTGTTGAGCACCGCCGCCGGGCTGTTCCACGCAATCGGAGAAGGGGTCCCAGTCAATACACGTCTCTCCTCCGACGGGCACAAATTGGCTGTCATTTGCAAAATAGGGTTTGAACGCACAGGTGTCGCAACCCGTAGCATTGAGGTCATAATTCTCATAAGTGCCCTGATCGTCGAAGCTCGACAGAAAACAATCGTTGGCAAAGCCGATCCGGGCTTTCGGGGTGTTTTCCCAGGCTTCGGTAATGGTCAGTGGCGCTGAATTGGGCAGGGCAAATACGCCATAAACGGCCTTTTGCTTTGTTTGTGGCACACGCACTTGCACCGAGCGTTCCGGCGGCATGGCATCGAGCAAGGCGTTCAAGACCTCAACCCGATCTTCCCAGTTTTGCTCGGTCAGGCTGCCAAAGCCAAAATGGTCGGTGTAATACCCTTCGCCCCAAGCCCCGATAAAGCCCATTTGCAGCACAGCGACTACGTCCGCATTCGCCTGCAAAATGGGTTTCAATTGGGCAATATGCTGCAAAACAATGTTTTTTGGCGCATCGCCGAACGGCGGCGTGTCTTTGTGTGTGTAGGCAAATCGCACGACAAACTTGACGCCCGCTTCTCTCGCTACATCAAAATCCTGTTGCATGGCACTCAAATAAGCGTTGGAAATGGGGCCATTCGTGAAACTCTCCAAATAAAAACCCCGGTAACCGAGCGTTGAATAAATGGTATAATCTGCGCCAAAAGGCTGGTTCAGTGTTCGCCAAAATGCCAAGCCTGTGGCATCGAGCGGTGTGTAGTTTGTGGAGCTGGTTTCTGTAAACTGCATGAACCCGCGCTCCGGATTGGCAAAGTCTTCTGTGGAGGCGTTGTAGGTGACGGTGACAGGTTGCCCGATTGCACTCGAGGCAAACACATGGAACAAAATACAAAGCAGAAATCGAAGAACGGATTGGATCATATTGAATTTAGATTGGAACACTGAAAATGTCTCACAAACCTAATGGAACGTTTCCGAAACCTCCGAGGTTTCGGAAACGTCGTCGTGAAGATTGCCGTCCTTTGCACTTTAAGCAACGCAAACTGAATTATGCTCCCCTTTCCCATCCTTTTCTCCGACGAGCATTTCGTGGCCATCAACAAGCCGCCCGGAATCCTGATGCACCGAACCCGAATCAGCGAAGACAACGTGTTTGTGGTGCAACTCCTCCGCGACCAGATCGGGCAGCGCGTGTACCCCGTTCATCGGCTTGACCGGGCCACTTCGGGCGTACTGATTTTTGGCAAAAATGCCGAAGCCTCCGGGCTGTTGGGAGAGCAGGTCATGGACAAAACCGTGGAGAAAAAATACCTCGTCATCGTGCGCGGTTGGGTGCCTGAAACGGGTACGGTTGACTATGCACTCGACGACCCCGATTCCGGCAGGGGACGACTCCAAGCCATTACCCATTATGTTCGCCTTGGCACCTCAGAAATAGACCACCCCATCGGGTTGCGCCATAAAACTGCGCGATTTTCGCTTATAGAAGCGCAACTGGAAACGGGCCGCCGCCACCAAATACGCAAACATTTTGCCCACCTCAACTACCCCGTTATTGGCGACAAACGTCATGGCGACGTGAAGCATAACAGCTATTTTCGGGATGTATTCGACCTGCACAGAATGTTCTTGCACAGCATGTTGCTGTCGTTCCATCACCCGTACACGAACGAGCCGGTGAGTATTTCCGCCCCGATTGACGAGGTTTTTGAAAGCACGCTCCATCTGTTGGAACTTCACGAATTTTGCCCCCCAATGGCAGTTGGCCATTGATCAAATTGATTACATTTTTACCTGCCGAAGTCAAAACGTAGGTGGGATCACATTAACCACAATTTTTCACATTGGCCACATTCCAAAAATACTCCCTACACGCGGGCACCCTTGCCGACCTTAAACTCCAAAACTTTGATCTGGCAGCACCCGCACCCGGCGAAGTCCAGATAGCCGTACGCGCAATCGGCCTAAATTTCGCGGACGTATTTGCTATTTGGGGGCTTTATGGAGCCACGCCCAAAGGCGAATTCACACCCGGCCTGGAGTATTCGGGCATCATCGAATCCGTGGGCGAAGGCATCACGCATCTCCGTCCCGGCGACCGAATAATGGGTGTGACACGCTTTGGCGCGTACACCACCCACTTGAATATTGATGCTCGATATGCCATTCCGCTGCCAGCGGATTGGGATTTCAACACAGGTGCGGCTTACCTCGTACAAACACTTACTGCATACTACGGTATGGCGAGGTTGGGCGCAATGCAGCAAGGGCAAAACGTACTGATTCACAGCGCAGTAGGGGGTGTTGGCTTGCAGGCTTTGAAGATCGCCAAAGCGTACGGTTGTTTTGCCATTGGCACGGTGGGCACGGCGGCTAAAGTAGATTTTGCAAAGTCGGAAGGCTACGATTGTGTTATCGTGCGTGGGAAGGATTTTAAGGAGCAACTCAAGGTCGCATTGGGCGACCGGCCACTTCATTTGCTGATGGACAGCGTGGGTGGCCCATTTTTCAGCATTCCATTTTCAAGGCTGGCGCCGATGGGCCGGGCGGTAGTATTTGGTTCTGCTCGCTATGCAACCGCCAGCGATCGTCCGAACAAGATTCACCTCCTGTGGCACTTTTTTACCCGACCAAAAGTGGACCCGCAGCGCATGGTTGAAACCAATCGCGCCGTGTTGGGCTTCAATCTAATTTGGCTGTATGAAAACGCTGAATTGCTTCGTGGTTTGCTGGTTGAGTTGGAAACCCTCCGCCTCGCGCCCCCGCACGTGGGACATGTTTTTTCGTTTGATAAATTGCCGGATGCGCTGCGGTTGTTTCAGACTGGGAAAACGGTTGGTAAGGTAGTGGTGGAAGTAAACGCAACGAGTTAGGGTGGAACACGGATTGCACGGATTAGACACGGATACAAAGGATTTTGTCCGGTCAATATAGAAATCTGTGAAAATCTGTGTCTAATCCGTGCAATCCGTGTTCCACCCAAACCAATTTATGGAATAACCAGCTTTGGTATTTAGGTTTATGAAAAAGCTATTACTTGCAATGCACCAAAGGGCCAATAATAATGGTACAGATAGAGAATGAATATGGCAGTTATGGCAATGATAAAAAATACATGGAAGCCCTGAGAACCAGAAAGCAAGTCAATTGAAGGATTTAAAACAATAGAATGAAAAGAAGGTAAGGAAAGCAGACTTGTAACGATTAAAAAGCGTCTGAAATTCCTTGCTATCCTAAGAATGCTTACGTTTACCCAAAATTAACGCCATGACAAATACCCCCCTAGATGCCCCAACAGACTTCAACCCTGCTGAAGACGAACGACCTGCCGGTCAATGGATGGAGGATTATTGGGCAGAAATCGCGCCCTGGGCCAAACGCTTTGCCTATGTTATTTTGGCCTATTATGGCTGGATGGTTTATATGCGCCTGGACATTTTAGCATCAGGAACGGCTGCATATCAAAGTGCGAAGATCCATATAAGTGTCTTGTTATTTTATTCCCCTATGCTGGCGATGGGATATTTTAGTTTCCGTTTCGGCCAGGATTTGGAACGTGCGCTGGTTGGCCGGGGCCAATTGTTGCTTGAAAAAGCCTTCCGGCATTTACACCTCTTTTTGCTTTTGGCCTTATTTATGGCTGCCCTTTGGTTGTGGTCATCCACTGTAGAGTGGGCGAGCATCATTCAAATTATGGAGGAACACGACAGCAGTTATGAAATACCCCTTCAATCCGAGTAAAATGCTTTTCTCTAAAACCTCGAAGGTTTCAAAAACCTGCGAGGTTTAGGTACAAATAGTTATGGAAAATTCTGAAAACAAGACAGTTCACGAAACTGTTGAAAACCAGGGCCTCTGGCTCACAGACAGGTTGTTGGAGCAATTGCGCCGCTCCTCCAAAATCGGTATGCCCTTGATGGTGTTATGCCTCATCGTTGGCATATCCGTTTCATTGCGTTCACTTTATTTAATATTCTGGTCTTGGTCACAGAGACAGGGCGACTTCTATCTCTTGGAAGGCGGCAACCTTTTCAGGGTATTCGATATGCTTAGCACTTCCGCCATTATTTATTGTTTTGCCATGGGCATTTTAGAAGGCCACAAGGCATGGCGGCTTTTGCGCTCCAGCGAAACCGATGACGATGCACTGCTCGAAGGCACAGAGCGGCTGGGCAAGATGTTCCGTTGGCTGACGCTTTGGGGCGGCATCTACATGGCTACGTTGTTACTGGAATTGGTTTGGCGAAACGCGATGTAGGGAAAAAAGAGGTGACACCTCCGACGAAGGAGGAGATGTCACCTCTTTTTTCACTCCTCCCCTAAAAACGGATACCTATAATCCGTCGGCGGCACCATATTCTCTTTCAAAGTACGAGGCGACAGCCAGCGGTAAAGATTAATCATCGAGCCAGCCTTGTCGTTCGTGCCGGAAGCGCGACCGCCGCCAAAAGGCTGTTGGCCTACTACTGCGCCCGTGGGTTTGTCATTGATGTAATAATTGCCCGCAGCATGGCGGAGTTTGTCGTTGGCGAGAGCGAGGGCTGCGCGGTCGTTGGCAAAAATAGCCCCCGTGAGCGCGTAAGGAGACGTTGCGTTCAACAGGTCCAGGGTCTTGGAATAGTCCTTGTCCTCGTACACATAGATCGTTAGCACCGGGCCAAAAATTTCCTCGCACATCGTGACGTACATCGGGTCAGAAACCTCCAGCACGGTCGGTTCGATGAAGTAGCCTTTTGACTTGTCGAAATTGCCGCCAGCGATTACTTTCACCTTGTCTGACTTCTTCGCTTCGACGATATAGTTGGAGATTTTATCAAATGCCTTTTCGTCAATCACCGCGTTGACAAAATTGCGAAAATCCTCGGTTGAGCCCATTTGCATACTTTTCAAATCGGCCACCAAATGGTCGTGCACTTCAGCCCAAATGCTTTTAGGTACGTATGCACGGGATGCAGCAGAGCATTTTTGGCCTTGATATTCAAACGCGCCTCTGCCCAGTGCCACGGCTACCGCTTTGGGGTCGGCTGAATTATGTACCATGACAAAATCCTTGCCGCCCGTTTCGCCCACGATGCGCGGGTAGGCGTGATAATTGGCAATATTCTCCCCTAACGTTTTCCAAATTTGTTGAAAAACGCCTGTGCTCCCCGTGAAGTGAATGCCCGCAAAACTGGGGTGCTTGAACACCACTTCTCCTACGACTGGTCCGCTCACATACACGAGGTTGATGACTCCGGCAGGCAAACCGGCTTCTTCCAATATTTCCATAATGACCGAAGCAGAGTAAATCTGCGATTCGGCAGGTTTCCAGACTGCCACGTTGCCGAGCATGGCCGGGGCAGTGGGCAAATTGCCAGCAATGGCCGTGAAGTTGAACGGTGTGAGGGCGAAAACAAAGCCTTCGAGCGGTCGCCAGTCCGTGCGGTTCCACACATTTCGGGTGCTGAGCGGCTGCTGTTTGTAGATTTCCTGCATGAAATACACGTTATATCGCCAGAAATCTGCCAGTTCGCAGATACAGTCAATCTCGGCCTGATAGGCGTTTTTGCTTTGGCAGAGCATGGTCGCTGCGCTCATTTTAGCGCGGTATGGCCCGGTGAGCAAGTCGGCTGCGCGTAGGAAAATAGCGGCGCGTTCCTGCCAAGGCATTGCTTCCCAGGCTGGTTTTGCAGCAAGGGCTGCATCTATGGCCGCCTGTACATGCTTCGCATTGCCTTTTGAATATTGTCCCAGCACATGGTTGCGCTCGTGCGGCGGGTGCATAGCTTTTTTCTCGTCGGAAAAAACGTGCTTGCCGCCTATGTACATCGGCACGTCTTTTTGCGCGGCTTTTGCTTCGGCAAGGGCTTTTTTCAGGGCGAGTTTTTCGGGAGAGCCGGGGGCGTAGTTCCAGATCGGTTCGTTGACAGGGTAGGGGACGTTAAATATTGCGTCAGTCATGGATGGTGGTTATTTGTTTAGGTGGTGATTTGGTGATTTGGAGGGCTTCATTAGGTGATTTGTGTTGGAGAATAGAGAAAAAGTGTGCAAAGGTAAAAATGGAACGCGGTTGAGACATGGATTTATAATGCCTTAGTCCGCTTATTTCGCATTTTAAACCGCGTAGGTTTTTAAACCTGTGAGGTTTAAACGCGAAAATGCTAAAATTAGGCATTTCGAAATTTTTGTTTAATCTTTTTGAATAATAATCTTAAATAAATTAAACAATACTGACGCATATGGGTTCTGCTTTCTTTTTCAAACTAACCATTACACTCACCAATTTTCACACAAACTATGAAAAATTTGTTTTTTGGATTGTTCCTCGCGCTTAGTGCAAGCTTTGTTTTCACCGCCTGTGGCGAAGATGATGACAACACTCCAGCGCCCAAAAACATTGTAGAAACGGCTCAGGCCACTAGCGATCTTTCTTCCCTCGTGGCTGCGTTGAGCCGTGCAGGTTTGGTGGATGCGCTCAATGCCCCAGGCCCCTTCACCGTGTTTGCCCCAACCAATGCTGCGTTTAGCACATTCCTTTCGGAAAACGGTTTCGCGACGCTGGAAGATGTGCCAGTACCTGTATTGCAGCAAGTTTTGCTAAACCATGTGGTAAGCAGCGAAATCCGCGCAGCAGCCGTCCCAACGGAAGGCTATGTGAAAACGCTTGCCACTTTCGGCACCAGCAATCTCAGCATCCTCGCTCAAAGCAACTCCAGTGGCGTGAGCATCAACAAAAACGTAAAAGTGACCACTGCCGACGTGCTCACATCCAACGGTGTGGTACACATCGTGGACAAAGTGATCGGGCTTCCGACCGTAGTGAATCACGCGCTAAACAACCCGAATTTTTCAATCCTTGTGGCTGCGCTTACCCGCCCGAGCCTCGGTGTTGATTATGTGGGGCTTCTTTCAGGTGCTGGCCCGTTCACGGTTTTTGCACCCACCAATGCAGCCTTTGCCGCACTCCTGACCGAACTAGGCCTTACCAGCCTTGATCAAGTGGACGACGCTACGCTCAATGCAGTGCTTCAATACCATGTGGTGTCGGGCGCCAATGTACTGGCATCACAATTGACCAACGGTCAAGAAGTGACCACCTATGGAACGGGTAAATTTACCATCAATCTGACTGGCGGCGCAAAAATCGTAGACGCGAGAAACCGCACGACGAACATCATCATCACGGATGTGCAAGGCACTAACGGCGTGGTACATGCCATTGACAGGGTGTTGTTGCCGTAATTTTTGGGGACATAAGGATTTGACAACTTTTTAAAAGTTGTCAAGTCTTTACCTCGCCCGTAAACACAAAAGCACTTACGCTGAGGGCCGCTTGCAGAGATGTGTGCGGCTCTTGGTGTTTTTGGGGCATAAAAAGTTGTGCTTAAGCACGATATCCTTTTACTTTCAATGCGCCGGATCGGATCATTCTTCGGCAGGCACTCATGGAAGCGGGGCTTTATCCCTGATTTGTGGGGGCTTCCATTTCACCCGCTTGAGCAACAACCTTGCCCTATCGCAACAACGTCAGCTCCCCCCTTTTCGATTCCCTCCTCCCGTCGTAATATTCAAACTCGGCCACCCAAATCAGCACGTCGGATGGGTGTGGTTTGCCCTCCCAATTCCCGTCCCAACCTAGTGCAGGGTCCGAAGCGGGGAAATTGATCTGCGTGAAAACAGATTCTCCCCAACGGTTCAGGATTTTCCAAAGCCTTATCGTGCGCACACAAGGGTCGGAAATAGGTCGGAAGAGATCATTGGAACCGTCCCTGTTGGGCGTAAATGCGTTTGGGACCCGCACCCGGCACTCCTCGTTGACCCGGATTGTGACGCTTTCTTGAGCCGTGCAACCATTCAGGTCGGTTACGGAAAGGGTGTAGGTGATGGTATCCAGGGGATTGGCGAGCGGGGTGAGACACACGGTGCAACTCAATCCATCGGTGGGCGACCATACAAAATCGGGCGTGCCTGTCCCTATCAGCTCCGCTTCCAGAAGCACCGATGCACCGATACGGATAGTAGTGTCCATCGGCAAAACCAGGCTCATGGGCGGGTACGAATTGACCGTGACAGTAACGACCGAATCGCAGGCAAACGAACTGGGCAAATGGAAAATCGCTACGGTGTCGGCGGGCAGCATCGTGCCGTTGTACTCAAAAAAAGCATTGGCACAAATGGTCGTGTTTAGTTCGGAAGCGGCATTGTCAATGCCTAAAATATTCACCGTCAGGATGGTATCGCAGCCGAATCCGGGGGCCGGCAGGAAAAATTGTGCCGTGGTGTCGGCGGGTAAAATTGCCCCCAAAAAAGTCAGCATTTGCCCCACACAAACGCTTGTGTCGCGGCTGAAAAGCAAGGTGTCGCGGATGGTTGCACGCAGCGTATCCACCGAAATGCAGCCTTCTGGGGTTTGCCCTATTATTACCCAGCGGGCACTTTCTGCTGGCGAGACCGTTACGCTGGCACAATCTGCACAACTGAGAAAATCGTCGGGCGACCATTGCCAGGAATCGAAATTAGCCGGGCGCTGGTAATTGGTGGAAGTGCCAGAACATTGTTGGGGCAGGTCGGCACCAAGGTCGAGCACGGAGTTGGGAGCGATGCTGACGGTAATAGTGTCCGTTTGGAGATTTCCACAGAGGTCCCACGCATTCACCCAGTATTTTCCGGGGAATAGGGTAGTGGCCGTTGAATCGGCAGTACCGTCGCTCCACTGGTATCGGGCGAATCCGCTCCCGGCGTTGAAAGAAAACACGCCGTTGTCGCATACCACCAGATCAGGGCCGAGCTCGAGGGTTTTGTTGAGTGGCGCGACTACCAGCACTTCAAGGGTATCGGAAGCAGTGCCGCATGGCGTGTGCGCAGTCACGATGAGCCGACCAGAACCGGGCGTGAGGTACCGTATGGTGGCGTACTGATAGTTAGGCAGAATTTGGGCGGACAGGTTTTCTGTTTGCCAGGTGATGGAGTCCACCTTGCACTGCACATTTGGTATTTGATAAAAAATGGGCCAATTTAATTGGCAAATCGTGTCAGGAGCAGTTTGGGGAAATGCGATGTGCGCTGCGTTGAGATAGCTTGAAATGGCGTTGCAAAGTCCTCCCCCTGCCTCCCCAGAGGGGCCAAGATCAAAGCCTTTGTTTTGGTATTGGCAGGCAGTGCCGGGGCTGTTGGGGGAATGGATCACATCCAGAAAAGGGGACGGCGTAAGCTCCTGGATGTGCAGATAAATCTTGCCATTTGGCGCAAGTTGTGGGACTCCTCCAGAAGAAGAACTCAATTGGCTATACAGGGCCGTCTTAGAATTGCTGATGGCATTCACATCTCCGGCCTCCAGGTCAAATTGCAACACTTTGGCATTGTCTGCAAAATTCCCTGAAGCATATAAGTAACGGCTATTGGGTGAAAATTCAGCCCCGGAAAGCCAGCTGGGCGCCGGGTTAATGTTCAAAACACGCGGGTTGGAAACGGTCCCCGTGTTGTAGGGGTCAAAATCATAGATTGACAAATAGTATTTGCCAGCAGTTTGGTACGAACAAGCCACCCGTTTTCCATCTGGTGAGATTTTTAAATTGCGAACTAAATCCATTGCTTGCCCAACAGCACTAAAGTAAAACGCAGGATCCAGGCCATTTTCGTCAATTTTCATTGTCAAAAAAACTTTAGGCGCAAATGTGCTCGGAAACCATGCTAGCAGCCAGTACCCATTGAAAGAACAGGCCTTCGTTACGGCCAATCCAAATGCACTCACTCCCCCAAAAATGGGTCCCAAAAGGTCTCCTCGCCCATCATCCAAACTCATGTCAACGGTATGGATTCGAATCCCGTTGAATTCTGATGCCAACGCCAGGTAATACACACCGGGGTCTCCAGGATGGGGAATTATGATGGATTCTCCTCCGAACATTATGTGCCCATTTGGCATGGGTTGGTGAAACCGGTTAAACACCACATGTCCGTCTGTATAGAACAAGAGATTGCCCTTCGTGTCGCACATGGTGGAACTAATGTTGTTGGTGAAAGACTTCCCATCTGAAAGCACTTTGGGCGGGTCAGTGCTGAAATCCAGGCCTGCATTAAAGCCAAAGTACCAAAGATTGGCCTGTTTCGGGGAGCATTGATCCTCCGTGCAAGCGCAATCCGAATCAAGGCAGTCGAAGAGGCCGTCGCCGTCGTCGTCGAGGTTGTTGTTGCAGATTTCGACTGGCGTGGCGCATCCAAAAGCGCAAAGGGTATCGGGTGTTACAGGCCAATTATAAACAACGATTGAAGCATCTACTAATTGGCGGGGAGGCAATTCCATAATTATGCCATCTATGGTCGCTAAATCAGTGTCTTTAATCACCTCTATGGAAATTTGCATGTTTGGGCAATCGCCAATTCTGCCTTTTCGGTCAGTTTTTGAAATCCAACCCCTTGCAACGGGGGAGAAGCTAAAAATTGTCCCCGTCACCACATAACCAATATCCTTGAATTTTGCTAAACCATGATAGCTTCCACCTAATGTGCTAGATCTGTGGGCCCAACTAACATTTCCAACTGAATCCAGGCTGACGATCATGTCTGAGCTACTGGTATTAGAATTGGTAGTTAATGCAAACCCGTTTTCTGCATCTTTAATCATAGCGGTAAAATTTACTCCACTGCCGTTGTTGTTGTAATACGTTGAAGACAGGATGGGGTAGCCATCTGAGGAGAATTTCACGAATGCGCCTTCTATGAAGATTCGTTTTCCACAGGCAACAAATTCACCATTTTCTAATGCTATTACATCCGATAATTGAGCATCAATGTGGCGTTGCCAAATCAAATCTCCGGTAGCAGATAAGCGAAATAAACTGGCCCCAACAGCAATAAAACCGCCATCGGGCAATCCTGCGATAGCATTAGCGCCGATCAATCCAAAAGCTTTATATTCTCTTACCCATTGGAGACTACCATTGGCATCAAATTGAACAAATAAAGCACTGGTTTCATTTTGGGAATGCCCACTCCCGCAAACTGTAATTTTTCCATCGGGACTTGAGACCAGATCGCGCAAGAACACTACTCCAATAAATTGCCGCAACCAAAGCAAATTGCCATCGCTCGAAAATTTTCCAATTCTGGTGTTATTAATGGAATCTCCTCCATAAAATGTTATTGCAAACCCGCCATCACTGGTTGCAGCCAAGCCCCCAAGGGTTTCAACCATCTCTAAACTGTCACCTAAGCGCTTTGCCCATAGATGTTGCCCGGCTGGGGTCATTTTGACCAGGTTTATGGATATTTGCCCATTTGAGCTCCTAGTTTGGTACATGGATAACAAGTTGCCATCTTCCAAAATGGTCACTCCTCTGCCTTCGGTCCATCCCAAGGGATTTTCCTGATATACCATTTGAAAAAGCCGATTCTCTTCATCGCAAATCGCCAGCACCTGAACATCCACAATCGCGCTCGACTCGCATGGGCCATTCGTCGCAATCAATTGTATCTGATAATCGCCAGCATTACTGAAACTGAGCGTGTCAAGCGAAGCACCCTGGCTTACCCCGTTCACGAACCACTCCGTTTGCGTCGCGTTTTGGCTCGTATTGGTCAGGGTAATTGTCTCATTTTCATCGGGTGATGGATCGCTTACTGTAAAAGAAGCCGTCACGGAACAATACACTTGAATGGTCAATTGAACATCATCCGGTTCACAAAGGGTGCTATTCGAGGGCTGTGCTTTCAATACTACGGTGTAAGTCCCTGGCATCGTAAACGTGTAGGCCGCGTTGGGTTGCGTTCCAAACGAAATGCCGTTCAGCGTCCATAGGTAGGAGCCAGCGTTTTGGCTGGTATTGCTGAAGTTTACCGTTTCACCCACAGTCACCGTCATTGCGCTGGCGGTGAACGCTGCAATAGTGGAAGCTGGGCAAGGCGGCAAACAACCCTTAGATTCCAACAGACTTTTCCGCACACCATCCAGCGTGGCGTTCATCCGGGTTGCTTGATCGGGGGTATAATCGTGAAAACAAGATAGGATTCCATAGTCCATGAAATTCCAGTTCATGTCCGGCTGATCCGTGCTGAATGGCCCCGATTGCGTATCAGTGGAGCAGGAACTCAGTGTTTCACCACAAGGCATGGACGCAGTGCTCTGGTCGGGCGGGGTGTCGCAGATGCGGTCGCCTTGGGTCAGGCAATTGTTGTTCGTGCAGCCGCCTTCAAACGTGTGGTAAAGGCCGAGGTAATGGCCCAGCTCGTGCGCAAGCCCACTCACTTTTTCAGGTTCTGTCAAAAAGCCGGCTTCGATGATGATGCCATCCGAGTTGGACCCGTGTGAAAAAGGATAAGTGGAATATCCATAAACGTTGCAACCGTAGGTACTGGAGCAAATGTTGCGAACGAGCCAGATATTCACATAATCCTTGGGTTTCCAACGGTTTAGGTTTTTGACCTGTTGGTCCTGCGTTTCCATTTGCATGACGGTGAATGGGCTTTGATCGCGGGTGATGCCGTTGGTGGGCTGTCCGTCGGGGGTTCGCTGGGCAAAGCAAAGTTGGACGCCACAGTCCGCGCCGCTGCCACGGTCGAAGTAGCCTTGGTTGGCGAGGGCTTGGTTGAGCCAGGTGATGGCTTGTTGGGCTTGTGCGTCGCTGAGGTTTTCCGCCCCGCCGTCGTGGATGATGTGCAGGACCACAGGGATTGTTTTTGCCATTTCCGGCTGGCCGGAGGAGGTTTTTTTCTTTTCAAAAACTTCAAGGATTCCCTGTTCGAATTCGAGGTTTTTTTGAAAAAAAACAGGGTCTTGCAAGGTTTTTTCCCGCCAATAATCTGTCTCACAGTGGGGAGCAGGATTTTGCGAAAGGGTGTTTTCAGATAGGAATAAACAAAAAAAGCAAAGCGCAGCGAGGTAGTTGTGTTTCATGTGATTGGAAAATTTGAGCCAAAAATATCGTGCAAGTGCTTTCTGTCAGACATTCTTTGAGACAATGACTAATTTTGTCAGAAAATAATGTTGTTTGTTGGATGGATGTTCAACCAATGATAACACGGTTCAATTTTGACAGGATTTACAGGATGAACAGGATATGTCGGCTACGCCGTCAATTCGACGTCACACATCCTGTTCATCCTGTAAATCCTGTCAAAAAAATATTCTGTCAAAATCAATCAGCTGGCCATGAAAAAACTTCTCCTCCTCACTGCTGCGATCTTCCAACTCGCGTTCGCCCTCGCTCAAACCAACATCCTCTCCACCACGCCCCTGGCCGAGCAAATCTTGTTGGGCAATTACAACCCCGCTGATTACGCTCCTGCAAATTCCACCCCGCTACTGCCCACCGAACTGGCCGCCCAACTGCAGGCCAATATCTCCCCAGACAGCCTCAAAGCCTATATCATTCGGCTCAGCGAATTTGGCACCCGCAACTCTGGCAGCGACACGCTTTCATCCATCACCGGCATAGGCGCGGCAAGGCGATGGACGCACCAGAAATTTGCGGAATTCAGCACAGCCAACGATGGCAGGCTCATACCCTCCTATCTCCAGTTCGACCTTGCCATTTGCGGCGTAAATCAACACCGAAACATTTTCGCCGTATTGCCCGGCAGTAATCCGAGCAGCGGCGTGGTACTGGTGGAAGGGCATATTGACAGCCGTTGCGATGTGCTTTGCGACGTGGCTTGCCTCGCAGAAGGCGTGGAAGACAATGCCACCGGCACGGCCCTTGTGCTCGAACTTGCCCGCGTAATGTCGCGCTACCAATTTCCTAATACGGTCATTTTTCTCGTCACCATTGCTGAGGAGCAAGGTTTGCTGGGCGCAGAGGCATTCGCGGATTATTTGCAACAAAAAAACATCCCGCTCCACGCCGTTTTGAACAACGACGTGATCGGTGGTATTCTTTGTGGCGAAACCTCCTCACCGCCTTCTTGCCCGGGGTTGAATGATGTTGATTCCACTAGTGTGCGGCTTTTTTCTTCAGGAAGTTTCAATTCAAAACACAAACAACTGGCCCGCTTCAACAAACTTCAATACCAGGAAAACCTCCTTTCTTTTGCCGAGGTACCAATGAACATTCGCATCATGAGTCCCGAAGACCGTACCGGACGAGGCGGTGACCATATCCCGTTCCGCGAGCACGGTTATCCTGCCATGCGCTTTACTTCAGCCAATGAACATGGCGATGCCAGCAATGCCCCTGGCTACGACGACCGTCAACACACTTCTGAAGATATACTGGGTGCCGACACGGATGGAAATGGTACGGTGGATTCGTTTTTTGTGGACTTCAATTACCTCGCCCGCAATGCGCTCATCAATGGCAACGCGCTCGCAATCGCGGCAAGGGGAGTAGCCTTACCGCCCAATTTCACCGCCAAGCGATTGGGGAGCCAATTGACGGTAACGTTCGATTCACCTGTTGACACGCACACCATTCGCATTGCAGTACGCAGCATCAGCAACGATTGGGATACTGTTTTTACTCTTTCGCCCGCGTTTTCAGATGAGTTGTCATGCAATCCAAGTGGCCCTGTGTATGTCAGCGTAGCAGGCGTGGATGCATGGGGGGCTGAAAGTCTATTTTCGGTTGAAAAGATTGCGACGCTTTCGGGCACCGAGGATCCGGGCAGCAGCGAGACTGAACCCAATTTCCGGCTGTTCCAAAACCGCCCCAACCCATTCGACGAGGCTACCTGGATTTCTTTTTGGGCGAATGAACTTCCGCCCGCAACCCAGTTGGCGTTTATACAAATAAGTGATTTTCAAGGAAAAATCATTCAAAACATCCCAGTTTCGTTGCAGCAAGGAATGAACGAAGTGCTTTACACACACGGCTATGGCGTACGCGGGACATTTGCTTATGCGTTGATAATAGGTGGGAAAACGGTGGATGCGCGACAGATGATTTTTGCTTATTAAATGTATCCCGGAACTCCGTTCCGGGAAATGTGCCGTCCCGGAACTCCGTTCCGGGAAATGTGCCGTCCCGGAACTCCGTTCCGGGAAAAAATATGTCGCCCCGGAACGGAGTTCCGGGGCGACATATCAAAAATCCCAATCTACTTAAACGTAAACAAGTAATTCGCCCCAAAATTCCAGAGCATCACCACACCCGTGGCCACGAGTTTGGCGGGGTAAAACTTCACGTTTCGCCGTTCGGTGAGGAAGTAGATGATAGCGTTGTTCATCCCCAAACCGATGAGCGCCACTACCGTAAACTTAGCAAACTGAATCCCAACATGAGGATCCGCGCTATGAAAGGTCCAGAGCCGGTTTAGGAGATAGTTACTCACTACCGCACAAGCGAATCCCGCGCTATTGGCGATGTATTTGTTTAGGCGGAGCTGCTCTTTTAAAAGCCAGGTTACGCCAAAATCAACTACTACCCCCGACACGCCTACAATGCCAAATTTGATGAATTTGATGAGGAGATCAGACATGAGTGTAAAACGTCGTTAGGTCATTAGGTCATTGGGGTCATTGGGTCATTGGGGTCATTGGGTCATTGGGGTCATTGGGGTCATTGGGGTCATTGGGGTCATTGGGGTCATTGG
>CAZPTQ010000043.1:0-28584 GCA_964589365.1 uncultured Saprospiraceae bacterium | reverse complement strand
GCTCCAAATTCAATCAAAGATGTTCTGAAAATTTGGTTCAGTTTTTCGGTGTTGGGCTGATCGAGGATTTTTATGTTGTGGTGTTTTTTCAGGTTTTTAGTTCGGCTTGGATGAGGGTTGTCATGATTCTAAATGCTGTTTCAAGAATTCATAGAGCGGTTTTAGTGGTTCTTTGCTGTGGTCAAGTTGCCAATGTTTCAGTGTTCGCATAATCTCGCTCCCGCTCTTTGATTTTATCCTTTTCGCTTTTCGTCTCACCCAAAAGGGCTTCAAGATAAGCGTATATCTTAGTTTTTCGAGCGGGCGTGGTGTAGATTTTGCCTGGTGTATTGTTCAAACATTCCTCGTAGGCGTTCCAACATTCAAAAATGGCCTTGTTGTCAGGATGAATGATTTGTTCCAAAAGTCTTTCCAGATCCCCTTTCTTTTGATGTACCTGATGGTCAGGCCAAAGGAAAAGGTCGGATTCAACATTGAAGCCAACTCCAATGACCGTTCTGTCAATTTCATTCTTTCTTGCCAAAAAATCCTCGTCCGCATCTGCGATGATTAGGTTTTTGGCACCGCTGGCAATGTTTTCTTCAAAAGATGGTTTGATTTTATCCCAACCATCTTCACTATTGAAATTACTGACTCCATCGCCCTTGCGGATTTGAAGCGCAATTTTTCGACCTTCATCCCTACACTTGAAATTTTTGTCAAAGGTCAAATCAAACCAAGTTTTCAATATATCTTCTAAAAACTTTTGATCTGCAATACCTTCTACCCAAATATCAACTGCTACCATACTTGCTTGCCTCCCCGCGTTTCGTTGTCGGTCTCCAGGGCAAACTCTAACTGCTTCCAATCTCGTTTTATGGCGGTTACTTGTCCGTCAGGTTTTTCAATTAAAGTGTATTGACGTGCATTCTGCTGATGCTGCACCATATCAGGCGCTTCAAAAACTTCCGCGAATGCTTCCTGGCACTCAAGGCTGTGGGTAGTCATGAAGAGTTGGACTTCGTTTTTGACGGCGACTTGAAAGATGGTTTTCAAAAAGTGCTTCATCCTGGAATAGTGGATGCCTGTATCTATCTCATCAATTAATAAAAAGTAGTTTCTGTGTCCAATTAAATTAAGCAAATAGTAAAAAGTCCTCACAGCACTTTCACCCATACCAGTGATAGGAATATATTTGTCGCTATTATCAAAGCCTATTACTACATGAGGTCGGCTTTCCACTGGCAAAACCTCAATCTCACTTATGTGACTATCGATAATTTTCAGATTGTTAATTATCAATTTCTTGGTCAAAAGTGAAAAAGCTACTGTTTTTTGATAAAGTTCAGGAAGACTACCATTAGGATTAATTGCTGCTGGAATTATAGTTGGGTTGGCATTTTTCGTAGTTTCAGAGTTTATATGATATTCCTTTGACGCTTTCCCATTGCTAAATTTGATAGAACCAAGATGTCCTTCCTCGAAAGAAATCTGCTGTTGCTTATTAAAAGCAATTTTTATAGGCAACGATTCAACTTTTGCAACATATTGAAGTACTCGCCCAGGATTAATTTCAATTCCTCTTCTTTTAACAGTGAAAATTAAATTAGATAAAAAATCAGAGTCCTCCGGCGCTAGGTTGTAGCCTTCAAAAGTATTAGTTGGAGGCACAATTGAAATCGCCTCCAACAAACTAGTCTTCCCTACATTATTATCCCCCACAACAAGGTTGAACTGCCCGATGTCGGTCAATTCAAGCGAGTCGAAACGTTTGAAGTTTTCAACTTTGAAGTATGTGAGATGCTCTTTACTCATTTTATCGTTGCTCCCAAATTCTTTTGGAATCGGGTATGGTCATCTTTTTTGCGTTTCTATTTTGGGTTTATTATATCTCCGTTGCTTTTAATACACTTGATATAAGTGTTGTAAACCCCCGTTTTATCAGGATCAACATGATAGTTGAATAACCTGATTGTGACTGTTCCGTTTAATTTAATCTCTCCAGAGGTTAACGTAATACTCCGGACGGTTTCATCTTTAAACATGAGATCAGTCGGCTCTTCATTCACAAGAGCTTGATTTTCTGAATCAAACATCTCCGCCCTTATTTTCAAATCATCGCTCACCGGTACTACCATTATTTCAAATTGATCCCCAGCACTCATTGAAATCTCGATGTCCTGGGTTTCTTTGCTGTTTTTGAATTCGCTCTCCAAAGTATCGCCACATTTACCTTGCATTTTTTCAGTTTGGGCGTAGGTAATAAAGGGCAAAAAAGACAAGACAGCGTAAAGTAACAGTTGTCGTTTCATGGCGATGCGTTTGTTTTTGATGTTGGTGAGGGTCATGTTTCTATCGTTTGATTTTTACGCCAGCGATAGATTCTAAGGCTTCCAAGTCTTTTGAATAAACCAGCTCCATTGGGGCGCTCCAATCATTTTCCACGGAGAGGTCTCCTTCTAAGTTCGTTTTTTGTCCAAAAAAGGCCAAAGTTC
Source organism: uncultured Saprospiraceae bacterium (assembly GCA_964589365.1). Taxonomy (GTDB): domain Bacteria; phylum Bacteroidota; class Bacteroidia; order Chitinophagales; family Saprospiraceae; genus M3007. The sequence continues at coordinate 26,110 of CAZPTQ010000043.1, read as the reverse complement.
TTCTAAAAATTTGGTTCAGTTTTTCGGTGTCGGGCTGATTTAAAACTTTGTAATCCTTCAGGTATTCGGTGAAGTATTCAATTTTTGCTTCTAAAAAGTCATTTAGCAAATCAATTTTGGGTTCTTCTCCCAATTCATCGCCGCTCTTTTTTCGCAGCAGCAGATTGTCAATTTCTGCTCTCAAATTCCCGTTGGGCACTTCTGCTTCGAGCAGTTTTTGAAATTCTGTGGGCGCCATCGTGTTCGTCCGTTCGATCCACATACAAGCCAGCACCGGGCGCAGAACGTAGAAATACTTTTTTGTCCTAACCAAATCCCGTTTCAAGTACTCCTTAAAATTGCCCGTCGCCATGCTCAAATAATGGTACAGGCAAGACTTCGGGTTAAAATACTCTTTGTCTACCATCCGTATCTGATCCATCGTGAACGCCTCCTCCAAGTACACAATCGGACTGTTCAGCCATTCCATCAGCGGAGGATTGGATTTGCGGAACAACTTTAGTGCCTTACGCAATTCCCAGCCGCTCAAATCAAGATCGTTGGGCAGCATGATTTCAATGCTGTCTTTTTTGTCGTCAATCGAAAGATACCAATCCTCTTCGTGTACATAAATGAACCGCACATCCCAGTCGCTATCTGTCGAGGCAAATCCCCAGGCCCGGCTTCCACTTTCTACGGCGTAGAGGATTTTTATGTTGTGTTGTTTTTCCAGGTTTTTTAGTTCGGTTTGGATGAGGGTTTTCATTTTACCAGATTCGTTTAATTTTTTGGACTATCAGGTATTCGTCAAATTTACGGTCTGTTCCGATAATGTCCATGTTTTCGGCGATGGCTTGAGATATATACATGCGGTCAAACGGATCGCCGTGGTGCAGTGGCAGTTTGTTGCAAATCGCCGTGTGCTCAAACTCAATTTGTAATATTTGAATGTCATTTTCTTTCAGGTCTTTCGGTATCGAGTCGAATGCGCCTTTCACCTCCAATTTGCCTAGCGAATTCTTGATGGCGATTTCCCAAATGCTGGCTATACTAAGAAAAATATTGGCTTCTTCACTCTCCATAAGGTTTCTTGCTTTTGAGCTCAATTCTGGCGCATCAGAGACAAACCATAAGAAGGTGTGGGTATCCAACAAATAGTTCTTCATGACATATACTCCTTAAATTCATCCAAGGGGGCATCAAAATCCGGCGCAAGGATATATTTGTCCTTAGCACTGCCAGCCTTGCGACGCTTGGGCGCTAGCGGCGGTTTGGCCGACTTGTTCTGTTTCAAAAACTGCACAAAGTGAAGCACCTCGACTTTTAGAGTCTCTGGTAGCGAGTGCAATTCGCGGAGGATGAGTTGCTCAGTCATGGCATTTGTTTTTAATGCTCGGGTTTCAGGGCCGTGAGTTTGTTTTTGATGGTGGTTAACGTCATTTTTCTTGCGTTTTTGTTTTTAGGATAATAGACGAAGTCCGACATCTGCGAAAACTACAAAAAACCAAAGGAGTAAGATTCAGATGGGGTATTTTGAAAAGTCATTTGGGTAAAAATCATCGTATTGGCCTTCATGTTTTTAGGAACCTTAAAAGTTACCCAACCTTCGCATTTTTGACCACTAATCATTTTTGAAGAAAATTCCAGATTTGGAAGTTTTTCTTCTGTTGGGCACTCAAATTTATCCTTTGAAATCCATGTTGCATTTTTTGAAATCAAAGGCTTGTAATAAGTGCCCTGTTTATCCAAGAGTAACCAATTGTTAATCGTAAACGTTAATGGTTCGCTATCGTCTTTCTTCCCATATTCCTTGGCTTCTATAGAAGACGCTACATATTCTATAAAAACAGAAAAGTAACATTCTTCGCTTGTTAATTTGTTTTCTGGCAAATCAACCTTTATTACTGTATCGCAATAATCAACTTTGGTTATTTCAGTTCTCACATTGATTTTATAAATTGGAGAACGCCACTCTGTTATTTCACCAATTTTGAAATTTGAGAATGCGCCTTCTTTAAAATGCTTTGTAGCGACCCTATTGAAAAAGGCATCCTGTTCTAGAGTAAATGCCTTAGTCATCGAATCAACCCGTTCAAAATTTAGTGCATCTTTTTGATCTTCCTGAGGTTTCTGTTGACAGGCAACAATAGTAAGAAATGGCAAGCACACAAACAAAGAACCAGATAGCCTCATAATTATTTGCAAATTATCAAAGTTAGGACATATTTCATGTTAGAATTAAACCGCCACCCTCTCCCCCACCAGCCCATAATTCCGCTCCATACAAACCCTAGGCTCATTCACGTGCCACTCAAACTCTTCCCGGAAATGCCGGATCGCGGCACTCACCGGCCAGGCTGCAGCATCGCCCAAGGGACATATCGTATTGCCTTCAATTTTCTTCGCCACATCCACCAGCAGGTCAATGTCGCTCATTTTGCCCGCGCCGTTTTCCATGCGGTGCAGCACTTTTTCCATCCAGCCGGTGCCTTCACGGCAGGGAGAACATTGTCCGCAGGATTCGTGCGCATAGAAACGGGCAAAATTCCAGGTGTTTCGCACGATACACTGATCTTCGTCGTACACGATAAAACCACCTGAACCCAGCATTGAACCTGTGGCGAAACCGCCATCAGCGAGGCTTTCGTAGCTCATTAAGCGGTCTTCGCCGGCCGCTGTTTTACAAATAAGGTAGTGGGGAAGGATAGGGACCGACGAACCGCCCGGCACACAGGCTTTGAGTTTTTTGCCGCGCTTGATGCCACCGCACCACTCGTCGGAATAGATGAATTCCTCGACCGTTATGTTCATCTCAATCTCGTAAACGCCCGGTTTGTTGATGTTCCCGCCAGCGGAAATCAATTTCGTCCCCGTGCTTTTGCCAATGCCGATTTTGGCGTACTCGTCGCCACCGTCGTTGACGATGGGGACGACCGCAGCGATGGTTTCAACGTTGTTTACTACCGTGGGACATTGCCAAAGGCCTTTTACGGCAGGGAACGGAGGTTTGATACGCGGGTTGCCACGTTTGCCTTCGAGGCTTTCCAAGAGCGCAGTTTCTTCGCCGCAGATGTAGGCACCCGCGCCGATGTTGACTTGCAAATCAAGGTCGTAGCCCGAGCCGAGGATGTTTTTTCCCAGCCAGCCTTTGTCGTAGGCCTCTGCAATGGCCCTTTCAAGGATGAACAAAATCCACGAATACTCGCCCCGGATATAGATGTAAGAAGTGTTTGCACCCAGTGCATACGAGGACGTAATCATGCCCTCGATGAGCAGGTGCGGTATTTTCTCCATCAGGTAGCGATCTTTGAACGTGCCAGGCTCGCTTTCGTCGGCATTGCAGACGAGGTAGCGCGGCACGCCCTCGGGCTTGGCGAGGAACGACCATTTCATCCCGGTTGGAAAGCCCGCGCCGCCGCGACCGCGTAGCCCGCTTTTTTTTACTTCTTCCACCACGGCGTCGGGCGACATGGTTTTCAAAGCCTTCTCCACGGAGCGGTAGCCGCCGTTTTTGCGGTACACTTCGTAAGTGAGGATGCCCTCGACCTGGGCGTGTTCTAAGAGTAATTTGCGACCCATTGTTCTTTATTTACCTATTAAATCTGCCATCAATTGCCCCGGCTCTAAAATCGCCCCTTCAAAATGCGTATTGGGGCAAACGGCCACCATAGCACCGTCTTCGTCTAGTTCCTGAAGCCATTCGAGCAGTTCTTCCATCTCCACTTCTTCGATTTCGTGCCCCTCGAATCCAGCAGCTTCGCGGAATGCCTCGGCCAGCGAAGCATCGTGGAACAGCGGGAGGATGTCGGTGTCGTCATTGTCGCCCAGCAAGGCCCAGCCTTCTTCGTCAGAGATGCCGAAAACCGATTTGGCTTTGGCAACGGTGTCTATAAAAAGGGCAAGGCGTTCTTCGCCAGATTTTTTGAAGACTGCGGTTATTTCTGTTGATGTCATTTTATTAATGTACGCCGGAACTCCGTTCCGGCGAGTTAAACAAAGCCGGAACGGAGTTCCGGTGTACAATTTGCTGGAACTTCGTTCCGGCTTGATTTGAGTCGCCGGAACGGAGTTCCGGCGTACAATTAGGCTCCATGTTCTTTTGCAAATTCAGCTTCAAAGTCTTCGCGTACAACTTCTGGGCGCATCACAGCGCTTTGGAAATTGGGCGTGGGGAACACTGCGACGCGCATTTTTTGTTCTTCAAAATCCTCCAGCCATTCGAAAAACTCGTACAAATCCAGGGCTTCTATACGAAACTCCTCAAACCCGCCTTCTTTTTGAAAAATCTCGACAAACTCAGGATTCGGGAACACTGCCAACGCATCGCCTTCTTCGCCTTCAATTTCCAGTATCAGCCAGCCCTCATCATCGGCCAAGCCCCACACTTCTTCCTCGGCTGCTACGGTTCGGATAAAATATTTGTAGCGGCTTTCAGGCTTTCGCGCCAGTATTTCTTCGATTTCTTTTTTTGTCAGCTGTGCCATAATCAGTTGGTTTTTAAAAATTTCCCCAATACCCATCCTGTCTCGCCGTTCATCCGTTTTACCTTATACCAGGTAGAATAGGTGATTGTTTCTACCGCACTTGCATCCACCTCGGCGGTTAACTTGCCTTTTTGCGGGTCCTGATAAGTCACCAAATAATAATTGCGTTCTGATTTGTATTCCTCAATTACGACAGCTTTTCCCTTGGGTAAATCCACAGATCCTCCGCCTCCTTTTACAGTGATCGGCTTGCTCAAAATAGCCTCCCGGTCATTATCCACGTTTTTTGTTTCTAGTACTTCCACTGTTTCGCCGCTGTCAAAACTGCCCAACTTTTCGGATTGAATCGAAGCTTCTTTCCGCATCGTTACATTGCTGCCAGTGATAATTCCTTTTGGACCGCCCGGCTGCGCTGTTTCGCTTTCGGTGTGCGAAAGATTGGGCACCGTTTCATTCACACGGTTCAGATTCTGGGGCTCAACGGGTTGGTTTTCGGGGCTGGTTTGCACTGCTTCGTTTTTAGGCCCAACGTCATTTTGGCAAGCATTCCAAAGGAAGACAAGGAGCATTAATAAGGCAGTTTGTTTCATAATCTCAGACTTTATGGCACTTAGATTTTTGCATCGTATTCAGGCTCATCTACCCCTGCCACCGCTTCGGTTGACACCTGATCTTGAATGGTTTCAGGGACTTGCTGATTATTTTTTATTGTTTGCTTAATGCATTTTCCAGGTTCCCTTGTCAATTTTCCCCGCTCGACAATCCTCAATGAATTTGTCAATCTTTCCGGCGTCAAGATGTTCGTGGTAGAATTCTCCGACCTGCATCATCGGTGCGTACCCGCAAGCACCGAGGCATTCTACTTCTTTGATGGTGAACATCCCATCTGTCGTGGTTTGGTTTTTTCCGATGCCGAGTTTGAGTTTGGTGTACTCGATCAGGTTTTCAGCGCCTTCGATCGCGCAAGGCCCCGTGTGACAAAATTCGAGTACATACTTGCCCACCGGGTTGAGGTTGTACATGGAATAAAAACTGGCAACCTCATATACTTCGATGGGCGTGATACCGAGCGTGGCCGCTACCTCGTCCATAGCTGCAACACTTAGCCAGCCATGATTTTCTTCTTGCGCAATGTGCAAGACCCGAAGGATGGCACTTTTGGCACGACCTTCAGGATATTTTTTCATCAAACCCTTTACTTCGGCGAGCGCGGCTGGAGAGTATTTGAACGGCGTTCCGTTTTGTGTTGCAGTGTGCATATTTTAGTCAAAAATTTCAGTCAATGGGATGCTTAACTTTGAGAAAAACGGCATTTAGGCATCAAGTTCTCCAGCAATAACGTTCATAGAACTCATCGTCAGAATCGCGTCTGAGAGCATCGAACCTTTGATCATTTCTGGATAAGCCTGATAGAAAATAAAGCATGGCCGACGGAAATGCAATCGGTATGGCTGGCGGCCACCATCGCTGACGAGGTAGTAACCCAGTTCGCCATTGCCACCCTCCACACTGTGGTATACTTCGCCGACAGGTACCGGAACTTCAGCCATCACCACCTTGAAATGGTAAATAAGCGCTTCCATTTTGGTGTACACGTCGGGCTTGTCTGGCAGATAAAAATCGGGCACATCGGCGTGGTATTCGCCTTCAGGCAGGTTATCATAAGCCTGGTGGATGATACGGAGGCTCTGGCGGATTTCCTCCTGACGCACCACGAACCGGTCGTAAGTGTCGCCTTGGGTACCAACAGGAATGATAAAATCAAAATCCTCGTAACTACTGTACGGCGACATGACGCGCACATCATAGTCCACGCCGGCAGCGCGAAGGTTTGGACCTGTGAAGCCGTAAGCCATAGCACGTTCTGCTGAGATGGGGCCTGCCCCGATACAACGATCCATGAAGATCCTGTTGCGCTCCAACAGGTTGTTAAACTCCTCAAAACGGGCAGGAAAACCCTTTAAAAACTTTTTGAGCTTGCTGTGAAAAACGGGCGTGAAATCGCGTTCCATGCCTCCAATGCGCCCGATATTGGTTGTTAACCGTGAGCCGCAAATCTCTTCAAAGAGTTCATAAATCAACTCACGTTCCTGGAACATATACGTAAACCCGGTTAGGGCGCCCGTGTCAACACCAATGACCGTGTCACAAACCAAGTGGTCGGCAATACGAGAGAGTTCCATGATAATCACCCGCATATATTGCGCCCGCTTGGGTATATCACAGCCGATTAGTTTCTCGACCGTCATGTACCAGCCCATGTTATTGATAGGCGAGGAGCAGTAGTTCATGCGATCAGTGAGGGGAGTCACCTGATAGTAGGGGCGATGTTCGGCAATTTTTTCAAACGCGCGGTGGATGTAGCCGATGGTAGGTTCGGCGCTGACAATGCGCTCGCCATCCATTTTCAGCACATTTTGGAAAATGCCGTGCGTGGCCGGGTGCGTAGGCCCCAGATTGAGGGTTGCGAGTTCTCCGTCGAGACTGTCGAGGGAGGAAAAGTATGATTGGACTTGCATTTTGATTCCAGTGTTTTACTATACCATCCAAAATTCTGACGTCTCCTATCGAGCTTTATTTTGGGAAGGTTTTTTCTTTAGGTTTCCAGCTTTTCGCTTCAACCTGATTTTTTCCAGGTCAGATTTGAGCAAATCAGGGTTTTGCCAATATCGCAGGCTCAGTTTTTCCCTGATTTCGCGCATGTTAAGTAGTGAATCATAGGTTTTTGATTGTACGGCAGATTTACTCATCACTTTCCAAAATTTCGCGCGGTGTGCGGAATTCCACTAAACGATAACCCTTTTTCAGGTTTTTTATTCAATCAAAACTTTGCCCCACGTGCCCATCCCGTCCAAAAAAGCGGTCATCCTTGTCAGTTCGGGTGCCATCTTCAAGACGGTATTCTTTCCTCATTGGGAAAACTTCCATGTCGTCCACATTCAGGATACGGCGCAGGTCAGGGTGGCCGGTAAACACAACTCCGAAAAAATCGAACTCCTGTCGTTCCATCCAGTTTGCTGTGGGCCAAAGGCCAGTAGCGGTTGGCACCTGCGGGTCGTCTATTGGGAAAAATATCTTCAGGCGTATCCGCACATTTTGTTGCCAGTTGTGCAGATGGTAAACCACGCCCAACTCTTGTCCGACATTTTCGGGGTAGTGGATGGCGCAGAGCGTGGTCAGGAAATTGAAGCCAAACTGTTCGTCATCGCGAAGCAACAGGAGCAGCTCGATGATTTGCTCGCGGCTGGTATGGATATTGAGAATACCATCGCGGGCAATTTCGGAGGAAAGTGCTGCGCCGGGCATTTTTTCGGCAAGTTGGGCGAGGATTTGTTCGTTCGAGAGCGTCATTATCCTATTTGATATTTCTCCAAAAGGTGTTGATATTCAGGCGAGTTCCTGCGGCGCAAGGGTTCATTTTTCACCAATTCTTGAATTTTCATAATCCCGTCAATGACCTGCTCTGGACGAGGGGGACAGCCAGGGATATAGACATCCACAGGAATTACTTTGTCAATACCTTGAAGCACAGAGTAAGAGTCGAAAATACCGCCCGAACTGGCACAGGCACCCATGGCAAGCACCCATTTTGGCTCAGCCATTTGGGTGTACACTTGTTTCAGGATCGGCCCCATTTTTTTTGCGATCGTGCCCATCACCATGAGCAGGTCTGCCTGGCGTGGCGAAAACGAAAGCCGTTCCATGCCAAAGCGGGCCAGATCGTAGTTGCTCCCCATGGTTGCCATAAACTCAATGCCGCAGCAAGAGGTGGCAAACGGCAAAGGCCAAAGAGAATTAGCCCTGGCCAGTCCCACAACGGAGGACAATTTAGTGGCGAAAAAACCTTCTCCGTTGAGGCCTTCGGGTATTTCTGCTTGAATAATTTTGCTCATAATTCATAGTTATGTACTTATTTATCCCATTCAAATGCTCCCTTGCGAAGCACATAGTAGAACCCAACCAAGAACACTGCCACAAACATCAGCACCGCAAAAAAGCCTTCTGTGCCCATGGCCCTGAAATTGACGGCGTATGGATAAAAGAAAATCACTTCAACATCGAACAACACAAACAAGATGGCTGTCATCAGATATTTTATGGAAACGGGAAGGCGGGCATTGCCCTGCGACTCGATGCCGCATTCAAAATTCTCGTCTTTCTTTTTGCTGCTGCGGCGCGGACCGAGTTTGGGCACCACAATGAGTACCAGTGCGACAAACCCAAGTGCTACAAGGGATTGCATGATGATGGGAAGGTATCCAGTAGGCTCCATGATTGTAGTGCTGTGGCGAACTTCAGTTCGCGGATGACTTCATTGTTAATCAAAAACCACGCTTGCTCCGGGCGGTTCGTCTTTCGCGGCAAAGGTAGCCAAATGCCCCTGACTTTTGTTTGTGCTAAATTGTAAGAACGGCACGAAAAGGGCACAGTTTAGAATTTTTCAACCGGAAGGTTTTGAAAGAAACCCCACCTTTGAGCCAAATTTTCAAAGTATGGACAGAAATTCAATCCTTGGCCTGGCCGCTGCGTTGCTTGTGCTGCTCTTTCTTTTTTTGGATCAAAAAGATGAAAATGCAGCGAAACCAAACACCCAAAATATTGATAGACAACAGTTCATTGCTAAATATAGTTCTCCGCTTATTGACGGTAAAGGCGAGGACGAGGCATGGCAGCACGCAGAATGGCTGCTACTAGACCAGGTTTGGATCGGTGCTCCGATTGCTTCCAGCGATTTTATTGGTCGCTACAAAATCCTTTGGGACGAAAACAATCTTTACGTCCTGGCAGAAATTACCGATGACACTTTGGTGGATATTCATTCCGATGGACTTTTGAAATATTGGGACGATGATTGCCTCGAAATTTTTGTGGACGAGGACGCAAGCGACGGCAACCACCAGTATAATTACAACGCCTTTGCCTACCACATCGCGCTCGATGGTAAAGTGGTGGACATCCGTACAGATAGTGTTCCCGCCTATTTCAACGGTCACTGTACGACTCGACGCATCACGATGGAGAACACCTCGATTTGGGAGGTAGCGCTGAATATTTTTGACGGTAATAAATACGAGTACGGTGGCGAGAATATCCCTAAAATGCTGAAATCTGGCAAGAAAATGGGTTTTGCGCTGGCATACTGTGACAATGATCATTCGCCCGAAAGAGAGTCCTTCATCGGCTCAGTACGTGTTGATGGGGACGACAAAAATCGGGCTTGGATTGATGCGGGGATTTTTGGATTGCTAACCCTTAAATAACATTAATATGAACTTTAAATCCATCCGCGACCTGTGTCTTTCTTTCCCCGGAGTGACTGAAGAAGTCAAATGGAGGCAGGATCGCTGGTTTTCAGTTGCAAATGAGCCATTTTGTATCACCGATTCTGAAAACGAAGGTGGAGCATCGTTCAAAGTGTTGGAGGAAGAGTTCGATGAATTGGTTTCCAAAGAAGGAATTATCCCAGCTCCCTATTTGGACCGAGAGCAATGGGTGTTTGTGTTAGAGTATATATGGCTCAACGATGACGAATGGGCGCATTATATCCATCAATCCTATGAATTGGTAGCTGCACTACAAGCGCCGAAGTCTTAGAAGACATGAAGCCAATCAATCCGGCTTCTTCCCTCCCTTCAAAAATCCCTGCACAGATTTGAGCGTGTCCCACTGATCGTTGGCTGCGAGGTTGGCTTGCGAAGGCCAGGTGCCAGGGTCGTGCATGGCAAGTTGCGAGCCGGCTTCTGCGAGGATTTCTTTCAGTCGCAGCACATCGGCTTCGGCCAATTGGCGATAATTGGAAATGCCATATTGGTTGAGCAGCATTTGAATCTTGGGGCCAATGCCTTCGATTACTGTCAGATCGTCGCGATCTGCTGTGATCGCAAAAGATGGTTGTGGTTCGAACTGGGCAGGCGATTTTTGTTTTACCGATTTTGTCGGCTTTGGGTCTGCCATCGCTACAGGTTCTACTACGAACACGGGAGGTGTGGGCATTTCTGGTTCGTCGTCATGCTTGGCTACAAAGACTATTTCTTCGCCTGCGGGTGTTTCCACAACAATTTCCTTGATTTCCAACGGGATATCATCAGCAATAGGGGTGTCGGGAGAAAAAGAAAGCCCCAATTCTGTTTCCACTTGTCGGTTGCGGTTTTGCACTTCGGCCACTTCGGTTTCCAGGTAAGTGACCTTTTCACGGAGGCTGGTATTCTCACGGTTAAGGTGTGCTACTTGGGTAGCAAAATTGCTGTTGTCGGTTTCAGCCACCACAGCGCGGGTTTTGAGCGAATCAAGTTCGAGGCGAAGCGCTTCGAGCGTCACGCTCAGGCTTTGATTGTCGAGCCTTAGCCGTTCAAGTTCTTGCTTGAGCCGCCCCCAGAGTACCCAGCCCAGCCACAAGCCAATAAAGAACGCGCCAAAGAGCATGATGAGGATTTCAAGCGTATGTGTAGCGAATGGGTTATTTTCAAACATTATTTTATATTGATTTGATTAGTAGTTGATTTGTTTATGTGGGGATTTGGTTATATGGGGATTTGTTTATGTGGGGATTTGATAGCTCGGGATCTGGTACTCGAATCCCCAAATCCCCAAATAAACAACCAATCCAATCATTCTACCCGGATTTCTGCCCGGCGGTTAAGGTAGCGCCCGTATGGCGTATCATTGGTGGCCGCAGGCCTGCGGTCTCCAAAAGATCTGCAACGGATTTGAGATTTTTGAACCCCCTTTTTTACCAAAATATCCCGGATGCCGTTGGCGCGTCGAAGGGCAAAAGTGTAGTTGTCGCCTGGTTCTCCCACAAAATCCGCGTGGCCAGAGATACTTACTTTTTTTCCTGATGAAATAAGTTGACTGGCAAGATTGGACAAGTATGTATCAATGGCGGCATTATCCTCTTTACGGGTGGATTTGTAAGGGAAGTATATCATCATCCGGTCTTCTACCGTTTCCATTTGCACCTCGTCCATATTGGAGGGGGAAACGGGCTTTGAGGGTTTGTTATCGGAGAGGATTGGGCTGACAGCGCGTTTGTCTTTTGGGGCTTTTGCGTTGTTAAGCGGCTGGATTTCAGGCGTTTCAACAGCAGCAGAAGTGTCAATCCGGTCGTCTGGCACAGCCACAACCTCTTCCTTGGAAGCTTGTATAGTGTCATCGCCACATGCATTCATGAGGCCACAAACATACCAGCGCCAGCAAAGGACACTCCAAAGGACGAAGACTACGAGGACGAGGGATTTTGAGTTCATAAAACGAATAGCTTTGTTTCGCGGGGCAATTATCGCACACATTTTCAGGTTTTTATAAAAAAAATTAAAAAAGCATGACTTTTGCGGCGCGAAATTAAAGTCACAATGACTAAAACGGGGTTTGAAGTCCCACAATCTTTTTAAATCCATGCCTACCGACAGGGCGGCTATCAAAAAATTAAGTGTCTAGCATCGTCAAACTAAATAACGCTGACATCCGCCAAGCGGACGGCAGCATCATTCTCCAAAACATCAGCCTGAACATCGGCGAGGGAGAATTCACCTATCTCATCGGCAAAACCGGGAGCGGCAAGAGCAGTTTGCTCAAAACGCTCTATGCCGCTTTGCCCCTCGAACACGGCTCCGGCGAGGTCGCGGGCTTCGACCTCAGGAGCATTTCCCGTCGCAATGTGCACGAACTCCGTCGCAAGCTCGGCATCGTTTTTCAAGATTTCAACTTGCTGACAGACAGGAGTGTAGAGAAAAATCTCCACTTCGTGCTTCGTGCCACAGGCTGGGATGATCTTGTAAAAATTGACAAACGTATTGATGAGGTGCTTGCAGAAGTGGGGCTAAGTGGAAAACGCGCTGCAATGCCCTTCGAGCTTTCCGGCGGCGAGCAACAACGGGTAGTTATTGCTCGTGCCCTGCTCAATCAGCCATCGCTTTTACTCGCCGATGAGCCTACCGGCAACCTCGATCCGGAGACGAGCGACGATGTGCTCACGCTGATGCGTAACCTTGCCAAGCAGCATAACACATCAGTTCTTTGCGCAACACACGATTATAGAATCCTTCAAAATTTTCCTGCCCGAATTATCCGAGTCATCGGAGGGAAATTGATTGACGACGAAGGGCTGGGACTTCGCTGAAATGAAGCGGATGTGAAATTCAAAACTGCGGATTTAGAAACTTGAAATAGCACTACTTTTGCCGCAATCAAATCCCCGTATCCCCAAATCCTCAAATCCATGCTATCTACAATTCCACTCAAAATATGAATCTTCACGAATATCAAGGCAAAGAACTGCTCAAATCTTACGGGGTAAAAATCCAGGAAGGGATTGTGGCCTATAGCGCGGCTGAGGCACTGGAAGCCGCCAAAAAAATGAAAGACCTCTACAATTCGGGTTGGTGCGTAGTCAAAGCACAAGTGCATGCAGGGGGGCGCGGTAAGGGCGGTGGCGTGAAATTAGCAAAAAGCCCAGAGCAGGCAGCTGAGATTGCCGAAGCCATGATCGGGATGTATTTGATCACGCCACAGACTTCGGCAGAAGGCAAATTAGTGCGCAAAGTTCTGGTGGCTCAAGACGTGTTTTACCCGGGCGCTGGAGAGCCTAAAGAATTCTATATCAGCATTTTAACAGATCGTGGCAAAGGCTGCAATGTCATCATGTATTCGCCTGATGGCGGCATGGATATTGAAAAGGTTGCACACGAAACCCCTGACCGGGTGTACTTTGAGTTTATTGACCCTCTGTTGGGCCTGCGCTCTTTTCAGGCGCAAAAAGTGGCGTTCAACCTTGGTCTGAGCGGAGCGGCATTCAAGGAAATGGTGGATTTTGTACAGAAACTTTATGCCGCCTTCATCGGCTCGGACGCTTTGATGTTCGAGATAAACCCTTGCCTAAAGACCTCTGACGACCGCATCATCGCAGTAGACTCAAAAGTGACCCTTGATGACAACGCGCTCTACCGTCACAAGGATTTAGAGTTGCTGCGCGACAAAGATGAAGAAGACCCTGCCGATGTGGAAGCGCAAGAACTCGACCTTAACTATGTGAAACTTGACGGCAACGTAGGCTGCATGGTAAACGGCGCTGGCCTTGCTATGGCAACTATGGACTTGATTCAACTTTCGGGTGGCTCGCCTGCCAATTTCCTCGACGTGGGCGGTACCGCTGATGCACAGCGTGTGGAAAATGCTATGCGATTTATCCTCAAAGACTCTAATGTGAAAGCTATCCTGATCAATATATTTGGAGGCATCGTGCGTTGTGACCGCGTGGCGCAGGGTGTCGTGGATGCTTACAAAGCAATTGGTAAAATCCCGGTGCCGGTCATCGTGCGTCTGCAAGGAACCAATGCCGATATTGCCAAGAAAATTATTGATGAATCAGGCCTCGAAGTAATGGGAGCTACCGAATTTCAGGAGGCCGCTGATCTGGTGGCGAAGGTTTTGGCGAAGTGAGTTTGTGGTTTGGCGGTTTATTTATCTGCGGTACCTCCTATTTAATTTTCAGGTGCAGCCCCATTGCTCTTTCCTCCTTCTGTCAGCATCACATCTGCCTGCTTTACAATGCCTTCCATACGGGATAGGTCTTGTGCCAAAATTTGGAGGTCTTTTTCATAGGCTTCCAGTGTCACACCATGCATCTCAAATACTTGATTGAAATAAGCGTGCATAAGGCTGTCTTTTCGGTATCCTGACAGGCCTGTGGTGGCGGCATCGGCGATGCTGAGGTCTGCCATAATACGGGCGATCTTTTCGTCAGGCAGGGAAGGCTGCTCAGTGGGCTTAGATTGGCACGAAATGAATAGGCTTAGCACGACAGCCACTGTAACGTGTGCTCGAATTCCTGCGTCCAATGTCCAAGGTCCAATGTCCAATTTCATAAAACTTCTTTTGGGAAATAACAGGCTGCTACCTTTGAATTCCCTTCATAGAATTCACGCCAGGACGCAGCAGTGGAAGTGATTTTTACAACGCCGCAAGTTGGCACATTTTCAATAAAATCGTTTTCAATAAAATGGTTGGCGACTTCCGTAAAAGTGGGGTTGTGCCCGAACAACAGTACCGTCTGCGATGACTCCGGCAATTCACTGATTATGCGCAGGATATCCTGCGGGAATGCCTCGTAAATATTTGGCTCGCGGAGCACTTTCTCAGCTTCCAACTTAAAGGCCTCCGCGAAAAACAACGCCGTCGTAAAGGCGCGTTTGGCAGGGCTGCTTACCAAAAGGTCGGGCTGAACGCCTTGTTCCACAAGCAATTGCGCCATTTTAGGCGCGTCGTGAAGGCCGCGTTCATTGAGCGGCCGGTCATGGTCGCGCAGCCCAGGATTGCCCCAGCTGGATTTGGCGTGACGAATAAGATATAGGGTTCGCATGATTGATATTTGACGTTAGACGTTAGACAAGGGACTTTAGGCTTTGGATATGCACGCGAATGTCCATTGTCCAACGTCTAACGTCCAATACTCAATGTCAAATTTTGAGCACATATCCTTGCCCGAAATGGGTGTGAATGAGTTTTTGTTCAAAACCCTTGTCCATTTTGTTGCGCAAGTAATTGACATACACTTCGATAACATTTGTACCAGTATCGAAATCCACGTCCCACACTTTTTCTGCGATTTCTGTTTTGGACAGCACCTTTCCCGGGTTGCGCAAGAAGAATTCCAACAAGGCAAACTCGCGAGGGGTTAGCAAGATTTCCTGCCCAGCGCGACGCACTGTTTTAGCATTCAAATCTTGCTCTAAATCTTCGAAACGGAGCACGTTTTCGGTCCGCAAAGAGGCACTAGGGCGACGAGCGAGTGCTTTGATGCGCGCCAGCAATTCTTTGAATTCAAACGGTTTGGCAAGGTAATCGTCGGCTCCGGCATCCAACCCGGTCACTTTGTCGTCCGTATTGCTCAGTGCTGTGAGCAGCAAGATGGGCGTAGCAATGCCCGCTTTACGGAGTTGGCTGCATAGTTCGAGGCCGCTCAAACCTGGCATCGTAATGTCTGATACGATAACATCATAGTTGCTTTGAAGTGCCAAACGAAGGCCAATCAGTCCATCGGCGGCGGTGTTCACGGTCCAGCCATGTTCTTCCAGCCCTTGACGGAGCGACTGCAAGGTCTTGGTCTCATCTTCTATAAGTAGGGTACGCACAGGGCGAATGTACGAGGGTACTCAGATTTTTTGACAAAATACCCGAATTTATGCACCATAGTCTCAGCCTTTTCAGGGTTTTGCCGACCTTCGTGGCTTCAATCGCATACTGTGCTCAGTTTTTTTCGCAGCAACCAATTTCTCGTCGCCATTCCGCTTGCACTTTATGTCATCCTGGTGCATATAGGCGCATTGACGGGTTATGTCCCAACTTTGCCGTACGCTGCCGAGGGTGGGCTTTTGTACGAATCATGGTTTGGCTGGGTTTCTAAACAACCATTTTATTCCGCAATAATTGCAGTATTCCTGGTTTTCATTCAAGCAGTGACCGTCAATACACTGGCCGACGAATTCCGGTTGATGGGGGATCGCAATTGGTTTCCTGGGCTATTCTACGCGCTCACAGCGAGCGCATTACCAGATTTTCTGTTCCTTACTGCGCCCTTGGTGGCGGCCACCTTTGTGCCTTTCTCGCTTTGGCGGATTTACAAAGCGTACCAAAAGCCAAATGTAACGGGGGCAATTTTCGATGGGGCATTGTGGATTGGGGTGGCCAGTCTTTTTTACCCACCCAGCCTTTGGCTTTTGGTTGCTGCGTTCGCTGGGTTTGAAGTAGTTCGTGTATTTCGGCTGCACGAGCGGTTTGTGTTTTTAACGGGGGCTTTTGTCCCGCTGTTCCTTGCCTGGCTTTGGTATTTTTGGGCAGACCGTGGTGCTGAGTTTCGAGATGAGCATTGGAGAAATTTGTTTCAATTGTATCATTTTGACGCTATTTGGGATGAAAAATTAATACTAAAAACGACACTCGTAGTTTTGTTCACACTGATATTTTTGATGGGAATAAGTTCGCTTTACAACCGAAAAGGGATTCAGGCACAAAAATTTGTGAGCGTATTGTATTGGTTCTTAGTGGTTGGGGCCTTATCCAGCTTGTTGCAACCAGAATGGCGTTGGGAGCACATTATCTTGCCTTCTGCAGCAATGGGCATCTTGCTTTCTCTGACGTTCCAAAGTTTACGGAACCGATTTTGGGCCGAGATATGGCACTTGGTTATTCTTGGCTTTGTATTGGTTGTCCAATTTGCAGATTTCTTTTTAAATCTATCATTCTCCCTCTTTTAACCCACAAAGCTTAATATTCTTTCACACATGAAATTTGGTGTAATTGTTTTCCCCGGGTCCAATTGTGACGACGACATGGTACATGTTCTTGGCGATGTGATGGGGCAGGATGTGGTCAAGGTATGGCACAAAAGCCGTGAACTTCCCAATGGCTTCGGGTCTGATGACTGCGTAGTATTGCCAGGTGGTTTTTCCTACGGCGATTATGTGCGTGCAGGTGCAATTGCCCGGTTTTCGCCCATTATGCAGGCTGTGAAGGCCCACGCGGCGGCTGGAGGACTTGTTTTTGGCGTTTGCAACGGATTTCAAATCCTCTGCGAATCTGGACTTTTGCCCGGCGTTTTGCTACGCAATGGAGGCCAAAAATTTATTTGCAACAATGTGTGGGTCAAAGCCGTGACCAACAATTCTCCAATAACCGAAGGGCTTGAACTGGGCCAAGCGCTCAAAATACCCATTGCCCATGCGGAAGGGCGTTATTATGCTGATGATAAAACGCTCGACGAGTTGGAACACAACGACCAGGTCATTTTCCGCTATTGCGACCCATTCGGCAACGAAACACCCGAATCGAACCCTAATGGCGCAACCCGAAACATCGCCGGGATTTGCAACGCCGAGCGCAATGTGTTTGGCATGATGCCCCATCCAGAACGCGCCAGCGAAGCAGTGCTGGCCAATACTGACGGACGAGGGCTTTTTGAATCACTATTAGCTGTGGTTGAGCGTTGAGAAAGTTGAACACCTTTATTCTCAACCATTCAACTATCAAAACCCCCACCATCTCCCCGTGAAAAAACTCATAGTCATCGGCGGAGCAACTGCTACTGGAAAAACCGCGCTGGCCATTCGCTTGGCGCAACACTTCGGCACAGAAATCCTCTCTGGCGACAGCCGACAGTTTTACCGCGAAATGAGCATTGGAACCGCCAAGCCCAGTCCGTCTGAGTTGGCAGCTGCACCACATCATTTTATTGATTTTCTTTCTGTCACGGATGATTATAGCGTGGGAGATTTTGAAAGGGATACGCTGGCTGTTTTGGAAAAAATCTTTTTAGAGAAAGAGGTTGCCATCCTGGCAGGTGGTTCTGGACTTTACCTACGCGCAGTGTGCGAGGGTTTGGATAAATTCCCTGACATTGCCCATGAAACAAAAAAAGCCATCGAAGCAGGTGAAAAAAATGGGGGCCTCGCTTGGCTTCAACACGAACTTTTACAGCACGACCCAGCACATTTTGCCAAAATTGACCAGCAAAACCCCGCCAGACTGCGCCGCGCCTTAGAGGTATGTTTCGAGACCGGCAAGCCTTATTCTTCTTACTTGCGCCAGGGCCAAAAAAGCCCGCGACCCTTCCAGCCTGTTTATGTTTTACTCGATTTGCCCCGCCCGGAACTGTACACACGTATCGAGGCGCGTGTGGATAAAATGATCGCAACCGGTTTGGAGGAGGAAGTGCGTGGACTTTTGCCATACCGTCATCGGCCTCCTTTGAGCACCGTGGGCTATGAGGAGTTTTTTGACTATTTTAATGGAAAGATCAGCCGCGAAGAAGCCATTGGAAAAATCAAACAGCATTCCCGCAATTACGCAAAACGGCAGCTAACATGGTTTGCCAAACACGGAGATTGGAAGGTTTTTAGGCCAGATAATGAAGCGGATATTTTTGCATTTGTTACGTTTGCGCTCTAAATAATTGATTTTGGCTGCACAAACGATAAAATCCAACTTCCTTTTTGGGCTTCACCTGCTTTCGGTCATTGCTACATGGCTAATTCCGTTCCTGATTACATGGAAAATAGCGGTGGCCGTTTATGCAGTCGTCATGATTCAATTTGCCATTTGGGGCAAATGCCTTATGAACGAACACCACGGGCTGGACGAATCCAATGGCCGTATTTTTTATACTGAATTGTTGGAAAAAATGGGCTTCTACCCGGAGCCTTATTTGGTAAAAACCATTGTGCGTCAATGGCTTTACCCGATATTGGCATTGGCGGCCATCGTTTGGCAGGTATTGCTGGGCAAAGAGCCTTGGTTGTTTTGAATATTCAAAAATCAACGCTTTCCTTCCACAAACCCATTGTAAGCCTTCATCAAAGATTGGTAAAAAAGTTTGCCTTGCAGGGCATACCCATACTTGGTGTAATGTACTGAATCAGAAGTCATTAGTCCATTTGATTTCCACAGCAGCGAAGAGTTTTCCCCCCCTGTAAAGTTGAACAAGTCCCATAAAGCGAAACCCTTTTCATGGGCAAATTGGCGGATGATCTCGCTCGTCTCGGCCATGTATGGGTTCAGTCCCTTGCCGCGTAGGTAGGAGTCGGCGGGGGTGGTGAGCATGATTCGAGTAGCGGGACTGCGCTCCAGGATCTGCGTGGTGAGCAGGTTCATGGTACGCCGCAAATAATTCGGATCTGTATTGCCTTGGCTCTCGTTGGTACCGAAAGACAGTATTACTAAGTCTGGCTCCAGGTCGGCCACTTGATTGGAAAAGTATTTGGCGCGTGCAAAGTCCATGTATTTTCCCCCATTGACCCCAATGGAATGGTATAATACGCCGCTAAGTTCGTTCTCAATCGAAATGCCGTCAATGGTCAATGTTCTTTCCTGAGCAGTCTTTTTTTTGGCCGCAATGGTGACGGAACCTACCGGGCGGTCGAAATAAAAGGATCGTGCATAGTCGTCTTCGATAAAAAGTTGTGCGATTTGGTCGGAGGTTTCGTCGCGTACTTCAAGGTCGTATTCTAGGGCAGTTTTGCGTTGAAAAACAGTCACTTTCGTAAAAAACCGACTTTCAGAAGTCGCGGTGTCGCGCAAGCGAAAGGTGAGTTCGGCCTTTGGGTTGGTAGTCGTGAGTTTGAATCCCGCCGCGCCAAAATTGGTTTCTGGCGAAATATCCCGCTGGCAATTGGCACCAGACCATTTGCAATTGGTCTCTGCCAGAAAATCTTTAGCGCCATTGGATTGGGCTAATTTGTACGGGAACAACAATCCCCTGCCCGCATCCCCAAACTCGCGCTGCAAGCGATCGCGCACCTCACGCGTGAGAAAATTGCCCAGAATATGCGAATCGCCAATGTGTACAATGCTGATTTTCTTACCGCCTTGTGTGCGCTGGGTAAAGAGTTCCTGAAAAACGGGTTCCAAATAGGCTAGGTTTTCAATCTCGTTGTCGTCCTGACGGATGAAACTGAAGCCAGCGCCAACGGTGTCAGCATCGGTGATTTGGACATGAGGCGGACGGAATTGCGACTGGCACTGCCCGATAAAAAGTAGCAAAAACGGCATACAAATCCATAATCGGAGCGGGAAAAAGGGAGGGCGCATAAGTTCTTATTAAAAAAGTCTGAAAGGCTGTTTTCGGGAGCGTGTTGTAGAAAGTGTGGCACACCTCGCCAACCATGTTGATTACCAATACGCTGTTTTAGGTGTGCCACACTTTTCTGTGTAAAGCAAAAGTACAGAACCAAAGTCTATTGCAGCTTCTTCTTTGACCGCCAATTGGCCTGTTCCTGCAAAAACAACTTCGCCATCATAATTCCCACCACTTTGCCGCCCTCGTGTGTGAGGTGGGTATAATCGGTGTTTGCAAGCCGGGGTCGTTGATGCGCAAAACGGAGCATTGTGTCTGGCCCGCCCATTCCCCAAAAGAGATCGTAGAAGAGCAAGCCATGTTTTCGCGCCAAGTTGCGCTGCATCTTTACAATGGCAGGTACCCCGCGCATGGTTGTGATTTCGGTGCCGTCTTTGGCGCCGCGGTCGCCCACGCTGACCACCAAAATAGGCTTGCCCGGGAAGCAGTTTTTTAGGTGCTTGAAGGTGCGGTCAAGTTCGGCCTCGTACCATTTTACGTTTGTCAATGTGTTGGTTACAGCGTTCAGGCCGACTTGAATCACGATCAAATCATACTGCTGTACGGCATCAAATTGGCGAATAAAATCAGGGTTGAGCAATTTCAATGGGCCGCCGCTGTTGCCGCGCACTGAAAAATTGTCAATGTAAATGCCAGGGCCGCTTTCGAGTGTGGCCCCGTAAGCCCAAAGTCCGCCCGTTTCAGGGAATCGAATGGCAAAAGCATCAGTGCCCCATTCGCTTCCCTTCCATTTCCAGGTGCCGAGGCTGTTGGGTTTGGCCGGTAGTATTGCTTGTTTGGGCGGTTCGCCACCTGCTTGCCAAACAAAAACCTGTGAAGTATCGGAAGTGTAAAAAAAACGCACTTGATTCCAGCGCTGCGTATGTTTGAAATATTTGGCACCTTCATAATGGACTTTTGCTTCCGGCTCCGGGCGGTAGGCATAACCGTTGAGACCCAATTTTGGACGATTTTCGGATTTTTTAATGATGGAATAAGCCGTCCAGCCGCGAAAATTGTGCTTCAAACTGCGTTTAAACTGAGCAACTTCGGAGGTGATTGGCACAAAGCCCACGCCCGCTCCTCCCCAGGCTGTTTGCAATGAATCTCGCAAATCTCCCACTAAGATATCGCCTTCAACAAAGGAATCGCCGTACCAGGCTACCCGCACGCTGCGCCCGAGCGCAATAGAATCCACGGCAGAAAAAAAACGGTTAAGCCCTTGCTGGTCAAAGGAATAGTCCTCGATTGTTTTGCCGAAAAAAATAGAATCTTTGGGGGAAATTACTCGAACAGAGTCCGGCTGAATATTTGTGGAGTCTTTAAAAGCCGTTGTGAGCGAATCTTGTGGAAAATACCCAAAAGTGTCGGGCGGGGGCAAAATTGCTCGAGGGGGTTCAGTGTTCATTGCTGTTGAATCGCGCACGTCAGCAAATATGTCCATTTTGCGGAGTTCAAAATCGCCCAATTTCATACCCGCTGGCAGCTTTGACAGGCCAATGAGTAGGATCAAAACAAGGATTGTAAGGTAGAGGGCTTGGTAGCTGTAATTCTTTTCCATGGGTTCGAAAGTAGCGCAGTATTAGGGATATGCCTCGGCTTCAATGAGTTCTTTGCGCTCTAGGACGCCATGCTG
This sequence comes from uncultured Saprospiraceae bacterium, assembly GCA_964589365.1. Taxonomy (GTDB): domain Bacteria; phylum Bacteroidota; class Bacteroidia; order Chitinophagales; family Saprospiraceae; genus M3007. The sequence goes on along the minus strand of CAZPTQ010000043.1, from coordinate 4,407 downwards.
GCGGCCAATCACATGGTCAATATGAAATCTGAAATTGGCTACCACGTCAGGTTTGCGACAATATTCGCAACGGAAATTGGCGCGAAGGGCAACCAACTGGCGTGTAGCGGAAGAGAATTTTAGGGTCATCTTGCTGATGCTGACAGCCTTTTTAAAGCCCGTGCTTTTGCAAGACTAACGATGTGTTCCACCAGCATAAATTGCTCTAACTCATTTTTTTCGGTTTCAGTTAAACCGTTGCTTTCCTTATTTTTCCACAACAAAGCATCCAAACGCTCTTGCGCTTTTTCTGAGGTGCGAAATGCAAGCACCTTCTCTGGGTTCATGCCAGCAACTAGTTCGGCCAGTTCTTCAAAAATAAAATGCGTGTTAGTCATTGCTTAATTTTTTATGCAAAAATAACCTTCTTGTTCGCTTTCACCTAAAATACATCAAAACCGCACCGAAGGCAGTTATCAAGCCCAAGAGCACCGAGGCCATTTTGATAGAATACCGCATGTGGCGAACAAAAGATTCGATTTCATTTCGGAATTGTGGGTAACGTGGCAATATTTCTTCCTCCAATTTTTGACGGTTGAAAATATGCGCGGCGCCGAACTCCACCTTATTGCGCACCAGTACGCCATACACTTTGAGCACCTTGGCTCGGAAGTAAACATTTACAAACAACATGGCCACAAACAGGCCACCAACGATGAAGAGCAGTAGGGTGTACATAGCGCAAAGGTAAAACGGAAGGTGCTGCTCATTTAACTTTACCCAACTTTTACACGGCGAATCTGTTCGAGTGCCGAAATTTGCGCCCATCATGCAGAAAGCCCAGCTTCGCCCTAAAGGGCTATGGCGGGTAAAAAGTTCGAGAGCCTATTAACGCAATCATGCAGAAAGAAGAAGAAAAAAACCGCCCCAAACTAACCCGTGAAAGCCTTCGCGAAGCCCTAAAAATCTTTGTTTACATCCGTCCCTATCGGGTCCAGTTCATTTTTGGACTGGTCTTGCTTTTCCTCGGGAGCACCGTTTTTTTGGTGTTCCCAGCCTTGATTGGCCGTTCTCTTGATGTCGCTCAGGGGAATATCCCACAGGACCTTGACCTGCCAAAAATCGGTATGTGGTTGGTCTTAATCCTTGTTTTTCAAGGCATTGTGTCCTACCTCCGTGTCATGATGTTTGCTCAGGTAAGCGAACGTGGCACCGCAGACATCCGGGTGGCGCTCTATCGGAGGCTCATTTCGCTTCCGATCGTTTTTTTTGAAAAAAGCCGCGTCGGCGAACTTGTCAGCCGACTCACAAACGACGTTGAAAAACTCTACAACACGTTTTATTTTGTACTCGCCGAGTTTCTCCGGCAGATCATCATTCTGGTCGGCGGTATCGCGGTGTTATGGTGGATGTCGCATCGGCTGGCTTTCGTGATGCTCGCTACATTTCCCGTAATCGTAATTGGAGCCATGATTTTTGGTCGCTGGGTGCGCAAACTTTCCAAACAGCGTCAAGACAAATTGGCCAATACTAACACCATCCTCGACGAAACCCTGCAAAGTATTCACGCTGTAAAAGCATTTACGAACGAACTCTTTGAGAGTCAACGCTATGGCCGCTCAAATGCCGAGGTGGTGCAGGTGTCTATGCGGTATGCCAAAGGCCGGGCGATTTTTGCAGTTTTCATTATTACTATGCTTTTTGGGGCCTTGTTTTTTGTGATTTTGTACGGAATGAATATGGTACAAATAGATGCGGCCTTGCCAGTCGGCACCCCCGGGAAATTCACCGGTGGCGATCTCATTGCATTTATTACGTACACGGCGGTAATTGGTGGAAGCATCGCTAGTCTTGGCAATTTTTATACCGAACTCGTTGGCGCTGTGGGCGCAACAGAGCGCATCCGAGAGATTTTAAAATCTCCCTCTGAAGCAGAAGAGCGGTCGCGCGGTGATGTGCGTGCAGGCCGATTCCGAGGGAACATTTCTTTTGAAAACATTCAATTTTCATACCCCACCCGCGCCGATGTAGAGGTTTTGAAAGGGGTGAGCCTCAACATTCCCGAAGGTAAAAAAGTCGCACTGGTAGGGCAAAGCGGTGCGGGTAAATCCACCATCATGCAATTGCTTCTGCAATTCCATTTTCCTACAACTGGGAAAATTCAGATGGATGGACGGGATATTTACGACTACGAATTAGAATCGTATCGCCATAATTTTGCCATTGTACCTCAAGAGGTTATTCTCTTTGGCGGCACCATTCGGGAAAATATTTTGTACGGGAATCCGGATGCTTCGGAGGCTGAAATCATAGAGGCTGCCAAACAAGCCAATACCTGGGATTTCATCTCCATGTTCCCGGAGGGTTTGGACACCGTGGTAGGGGAGCGAGGCATCAAACTTTCCGGCGGGCAACGACAGCGCATTGCCATTGCACGGGCTATTTTGCGGAACCCCAGCATTTTGTTATTGGATGAAGCCACGTCTTCGCTGGATGCGGAATCAGAAAAAGTGGTGCAAGAAGCCCTCAATCGGCTCATGGTTGGCCGCACGAGCATTATCATTGCACATCGCTTGGCCACAATTCGGGAGGTGGATTGTATTTATGTGTTGGAACATGGCCGCATTGTAGAACAAGGTACCCACGATGAACTTTCGGCCAAAGCCGATGGCGTTTATTCAAGCCTCGCAAAACTTCAATTTGAATCTTAATTTTGTTTTTTGCCACTAATTGCACGAATTTTCACGAATTCTATTAGTGTTACTGCAATTAGTGGCAAGCAAATTTCCAAATAATGGCAAAAGCAACTACTAAACCTGCTCTTAACCCAAAAAAAGTTTCAGATAGCAAAACGGTGATGACCGAACTCATCATGCCCAACGACACCAACCCTATGAACCACTTGATGGGTGGTTACCTCATGCGCTGGATGGATATCGTGTCCGCAATTTGTGCTGGCAAACATTGTGAAGCCTATGTGGTGACCGCTGCGGTGGACCATATTTCGTTTCAAAACCCAATTTTTTTGGGAGATGTCATCACCCTCGAGGCTTCCGTGACACGGGCTTTCAATACCTCTGTAGAAATCTATGTCGAGGTGTTTGCCAACAATATTAAAGGACAAAAGCCCAGACGCTGCAATCACGCCTACTTCACCTTCGTGGCATTGGACGACAAAAAGAAAAATCCTGCACCTGTGCCTCCCGTATTGCCTTTGTCCAGTGAGGAGCAACAGCTTTATGAAGGCGCGGCGCGTCGGCGGGAACTGCGGCTTATTCTTTCGGGGCGCATAAAAGCGAAAGATGCAACCTTGCTCCGCCAGTATTTCACGGATATCTAGAAAGAAGCGACTGCCGCTGCCCATTGTTATTGCCAATTGCTTACTAACTTCACCGTTATGCCTGGTACTGTTCGTCAATCTTTCTTATCCATTGTCGGGGTGTTGCAATCACACCGAGAACTACGGCAACTGCCTGCTTGGCTGAGCGGCCTTTATGGCGAGTTGTCGGCCAATTTCAGTCATTTTGAATTTGTTTTGGTAAATAACGGTTGTGATTTGCCCAGTATAGAAGATGCAATTCAGCCGTTACCGGAAGATTTGAGAAAAAACATTTTCCTGCTCAATTTGAGCACCACGGTCAATCGTGACAATGCAATATTGGCCGGACTTGATCGCGCCAACGGGGATTACACGGCAGTATTTGAATTTGATTTTGTAGAAAAACCTGCACTTGTCACACAAATGTGGGAGCTGGCACAAACGGGCAAAGACATCATTTATCTCCGCGCCAAAGTACGTCGTTTGCCTTTGGCACAGAGCGTGTTGTACAGCATCTTCTATTTCATTCTGCGGCGTTATTCTCAACTGCGCATTGATCCTTGGGCACATCATACACGACTAATTAGTCGCCGTGCACTCAACTCTCTCCTCCGTTTGCGCGAGAATAGCCGTTACTTGAAAGCAAACTATGCCCTGGTTGGATATTCAACGGCAAGTATCCCTGTCAAAGAGCCACTTCAGCCGGACCAGGCACTGAGTTTTTCTGAGCAAGTCCGTACGGCGTTGGTGGCGGTTACCTCATTCACCACTTTTTTGCGCAGTGTGTTGTTGTGGATTTTCTTGTTTTCTGTATTAGTAGCCTTTGTTGCAATATTCAATGCCGTTAAAGTTAAACTCACCAATGTGGACTTATTTGGAGAACACGTTGAAAGCCTCTCGGGTTGGGCATTTTTGGTGGTGTTGATGTCGGTTTTTTTCGCGCTTACTTGTCTGATTCTGTATGTGATGTCTATTTATTTGTCCAATATTTACAGCGAGATAAAGAATCGGCCGCTCTATATCATTGAGTCGGTAAGGCGGTTTTGAGCATTTGCGATTTTGGATTTACGATTTACGATTTACGATTTTGGATTTACGATTTTGGATTT
>CAZPTQ010000042.1:0-28623 GCA_964589365.1 uncultured Saprospiraceae bacterium | reverse complement strand
GATCAATTTCTGTGAGCGGCAATGCGGGCACTTCGCCCTTCGAGTTTCAACTCAACGGCGGGGCCTGGCAGACGAGCGGGGTCTTTTCTGACCTGCCATCAGGCAACTATATCGTCACCCTCCGCGATGCCGCAGGATGCACAGATTCAAGTAGTTATATGGTAAATGATCCGCCGTTGCCGCAGGTATCGCTGCTTTCAGTCGAGGATGCGAGTTGTGTGGAAGGGGGATCAATTTCTGTGAGCGGCAATGCGGGCACTTCGCCCTTCGAGTTTCAACTCAATGGCGGGGCCTGGCAGACGAGCGGGGTCTTTTCTGACCTGCCATCAGGCAACTATATCGTCACCCTCCGCGATGCCGCAGGATGCACAGATTCAAGTAGTTATATGGTAAATGATCCGCCGTTGCCGCAGGTATCGCTGCTTTCAGTCGAGGATGCGAGTTGTGTGGAAGGGGGATCAATTTCTGTGAGCGGCAATGCGGGCACTTCGCCCTTCGAGTTTCAACTCAATGGCGGGGCCTGGCAGACGAGCGGGGTCTTTTCTGACCTGCCATCAGGCAACTATATCGTCACCCTCCGCGATGCCGCCGGATGCACCCACACCAGTATCTACGACATTGAAATCGAGGAACCTTTGCTTTTGGTATTAGACAGTTTGGGTATAGTGGATTGTAGGCATCCGCTGGGATTTGTTGCAGTATCGGCGACTGGTGGGTCAGGGGGGTATTCATTTGTGCTGGACAATGGACTTGGGCCAAAGGCAAATGGCTATTTTCATGCCCTGACACCCGATGTCTACACTGTAACTGTAACAGATTCATTGGGTTGTGAGGCAACGCTAAATGATTTGAACTTGCCTGACCTAACTGACTCAGTTCGGACGCACGAAACGGTTACTATTTATGAAGGAAACTATTATCAATTGCCCGATGGAACGCGCACTGGACAGCCGGGGCAGTACCCCTTTCATTTTGAAACGGTAAAAGGCTGCGACAGCCTGCACATAATTGACCTGATCGTGCTAAGACGGCATATTTATGTGCCCAATGTGATCCTGCCGAATAATGAAGGACTGAACAATTTTTTTACCGTGTATTCAGACGAATCCCTGGATAAGGTTCAGTTGCTTGAGGTCTTTGACCGTTGGGGAGAACTTGTTTATAAAAAAGAAAACCTGTTGCCCAACGATGAGGAGAATGGCTGGGACGGGAACTTCCGGGGTCGTCCGGTAAATCCAGGTGTTTTTGTTTGGGTGGCGAAATTGATTTTTAAAGATGGCTTGGAGTTGGGCCTTTCTGGAAATGTGACGGTAGTTCGATAAATAATACGCTTTAAAACGCCACTGTAAACGACGGATTTGTACCCTCATCGCAAAGGCTCGGAAGATAATATCAGGTCATTGCCCGGTGTTTTGCCCAGTTGTTTTGCCGTTGTTATATCCCGCAGCACATCGGCATTATTTTTCAAAGCGACCCAACAGCGGGCGCGGAACAAAAAATAGGCCCCATTTTTTGGGTTGATCTGGATGGCCGCGTCAAAATCGTCTTTGGCCTTTTGATAGTTCTGTTTAGCGTTGAAGTAAAGAGCACCGCGATTGACTATCGCTTCCTCATGGTGGGGTTGAAGTGCAATACAGATGCTGTAATCGGCAATGGCTTGATCTGGATTTTGCAATTTATCAGCAGCAAATGCACGCAAAAAATAGCCTTTGGGCAAATTTGGATGGAACCGAACCAACTGTTCCGCATCGGCAAAAGCGGCTTTATCGTTATGTTGTTGCAAATAAATGATTGCGCGATTTTCAAGGGAATGAGCATGATCGGGCTTGATTTGCAAGATGGCAGAATAATCTGCCAGCCCTTCTTCGAATCGGTTCAATTTGGTTGCCAGGTAATTCCCACGGTTTGTACGGGCAATATAGTTGTCAGGGTAAGATTCAATAACTTTTGTCCACAGCGTTTGACTGTCTTTCCAAACACGGACCTGCCTGTTTGACACCATCGCAAACCCAAAAGCAAACAGTAGTAACAAACTCATCACTCCATTTTTTACCGATTTAGGCCATTTACTGTTTTCCAATGTCGTCGCAATTGCGAATATTAGTCCGATGTACGGCACATACGTGTATCTTTCTGAAATAATTGAATTTCCAAAAGTCAACATTTGCAGTACGAGTACCACATTGACCGTATAGAATACAAGCCCAAACACGAGCTGTTTATTTCTGCGGAAATACCATGCAGTCGCCACCGTAACAGCTGTTGCCAGCAATGCTGGATAAAAAGATAACGGAACGACACCAGGTTTTGGAAAGGAGTGAATTGCCGATAAAGGGAAGGGCCAAAAAACGCGGATAATGTACTCGCCAAAACCGTAACAAGCAAAAACAGCCCGCTGCCATAAAGGATAAAATCCAGGTTCGGCAATTGCATTTTCAGTTTGGATTTGAAGTGTAGACAACCCGAAAGCAAGCCCCAAGGCGAAGAAGGGGATTTTTTCCAACCAAAGATTTTTATCTCCGATGGCGCGGCCTCGATACCAGTCCATCAAAAGAAGTACGACTGGGAGCGTCACCGCTGCCGGTTTAGACAGCAGTGATAGCACAAACAGTGCAAACACGCCAAAATATTTTTTCCAGTCTGGCCGCTCCAGATAGCGCAGGTAACATAGGAGCGACAACAGAAAAAACAGGGTGTAAAGCACATCTTTTCGCTCACTTGCCCATGCTACTGATTCCACGTGCATTGGATGAATGCCAAAATACAGCGCAGTGATAAAACCAACCAACCGCTTGCCATTGGAAAGATTGAATGCGAGGTAAAAAACCAAGCCTGTATTCAGGATATGCAATAGCCAGTCAACAAGGTGGTAAGAAAATGGCGACAATTGTGATACCCGATAGTTAAGGGCTAAAGAAGCGACTGTAAGCGGATGGCAATTCGACACTACAGACTTCGAGAAAATCCCTCCCCAGTCGGGGCCACGGAGCAGTGGGTTTTCGGTGATGTAATACGGGTCGTCCCAGTTGGTAAACCCATTGGCAAGCATCGGGTAATAAGCAATGGCCGTGAGGGTGCAAGTGGCGAACACCCAAAGCAGCGGATTGGTGGTGTTGGAAGGGGGCATGCCGATCCTTTCCACCGGGGTAGGCAGTTTAAGTTTGTGTTTACTCATTTGTTCGTTTCCGATTTGACAGCGCTATTTAACGACGCATAATATTTTATCGGATAATCAAAAGACGTATTTGCCCTACTGCTCCTTAAATAACGAAGCCCGGTCGTGGGTGACCGGGCTTCCAGCCTTGATTGTGGCTGTGAGTGGCAGGGTTTCCCCTGGAAATTTGCTTTTTTGAAACCGTTTTACAAATCAGTCAATCGAACGTGTTGAATGGTGATTGTTCTTTCTTTGTGGCGCAATAGTTGACGTTTGAGGGTGTCGGTAGATGCAGTGACGGCTGATTCAAAAGACCGACCTGTTTTTTTGTCAATTAACCATCCACCGGGCAATAGCAATTTAACTTCAATTATTTTTTCGTGGACTTGTCCTCCTGTATCCTGCAATTTAAGGTACACTTCTGCTTCCACGGTTCGGTTTTTGTCAAAATAGCGGTCAAGCCGCTGGATCTTTTTTTCGATGAATTCTACCAACTTTACATCAGCATGAAAATGAATCGATTGCACACTTACTTTCATCATAGCGTAGCGAATGTTTTAATGGTTATTAATGCGAAAGAACTTTATTTATTGATGTTGAAATTGACGCAATTCAACGGTTCGTAGTTGCATCTACCGCAGACAATGAAGCCAATTATTATTTCAACACCCAATGTTAAAGGCATCTTATTTTCTAAGCAAATTTTTTTTGTTAAATTTTATATTTAATTCTACAATAAGAATAAATTGTTTAAAAAAACGCAAGAGTCAAAATTTAATAAAAAAAAATCGCTATAATGCCAATGAATAAATTTTAAAAAAAGAGCTGAGAATTCTAAACATTCTCAAGAATGTTGACCTTCGCCAGCCACAAATCACAACGCCATGTCTTCTATCCATACTGCCCCCGCTGTCAGCCCTGAACTCAAATCCGATATGCAACGTGTTTTTGCCCTCCAGCAACAGCACCAATGGGAAGTGGCGCGCTGCGCCCCAGCCCAGCGCATCGTCAAACTTCGCCGCCTCTACAACTCCATCCTTCGCCGCCGCAAAGAAATAGAAGCTGCATTATGTGCCGATTTGCGCAAAAGCCCAACAGAGGTCAACATTACCGAGCTTGGTGTAGTGCTCCACGAGATCCGACATGCAATACATCATCTGCAGTCTTGGATGACCCCCAAGCGTGTTGGAAGCTCCCTCACACTGTTTCGTACGCACTCCGAAATCGTTTATGAGCCAAAAGGTGTTTGCCTTGTTCTCTCACCGTGGAATTTTCCTTTCAACCTGACCCTCGACCCATTGGTGTCGGCGATTGCTGCGGGCAATTGTGTCATCATCAAGCCTTCCGAACTTTCTCCCAACAGTAGTGCAGTATTGCGTCAGATAGTGAGCGATTGTTTCCCGCCCGGCGAGGTCAGCCTTTTTGAAGGAGATGTTACAGTGGCGCAAGAATTGCTTTCGATGCCCTTCAATCACATTTTTTTTACCGGAAGCCCGCAGGTGGGCAAGATAGTGATGCGTGCTGCCGCCGAACACCTCGCTTCCGTCACCCTTGAACTCGGTGGAAAAAGCCCGGTAGTGGTGGACGAAACGGCCAATATTGATGCTGCAGCCGCCAAAATCACTTGGATCAAACTCATGAATGCTGGTCAAACTTGCATCGCGCCCGACTACTTGCTGGTTCACGACAGCTGTCACGATGCGCTGGTGGAAAAAATGAAATCCAAAATCATGCAGTTTTATGGCAAAACACCAACGGAAATACACCAAGGCCCAGATCTGTGCAGAATAGTAAACGAGCGGCATTATAGCCGAGTCAAAAACTTGCTTGATGATGCCTTGCGACGGGGCGCTACGCTTGCTTTCGGTGGTGAAACTGTTGAAAATGAAAAGTATATCGCTCCAACCATCCTAACCGATATTCCAGAGGAGTCGAAAATTTGGGAAGAAGAAATCTTTGGCCCTATAATGCTCGTTCGGAAATACAAAACCATCGAACAAGCCATCGCTTACATCAATGCCAAGCCCAAGGCACTTTCCATGTACATTTTTTGTAACGAAGATCGGCGCACGAACAAAATCATCGCCGAAACCCGCTGTGGCGGTGTGACGGTTAACGACTGTGGGGCTCACTTTTATAACTCGGAATTGCCCTTTGGCGGAAGTAACAACAGCGGCATTGGGAAATGCCACGGAGAATTCGGCTTTTTGGAATTCAGCAACCAGCGCGGTGTGCTGTACCAAGCGAAATGGCTGCCCAATACTGATTTTTTCCTACCGCCTTATGGGGGGAAATGGCGGCAATGGCTGTTGGAAGGAGTGGTAAGGTGGTTTTGAATATCTTACCATTTAAGCAGCTCCCCCATTGCTTTGGCCACTTTCTCGGTGGACGGAATCATCCGCTGCTCTAAAATTGTATTCAGCGGCACAGCCGGCATATTTTCGGCACCCAGTGTCCGCACCGGCGCATCGAGACTGATAAAGCAATTTTCCTGAATCCTTGCAGCCAATGTCTGTGCAAATGAACCATTTACCTGCTCTTCTGTCACCACCAGCACCTTCCCATGGCGACGGGCAGCATCATACATCGCTTCTTCGTCGAGCGGACAAAGTGTGCGCAAGTCTATTATTTCAATTTGGCCGGGATATTGGGCTGCGGCATTCAAGGCCCAGTGTACGCCCATTCCGTAAGTAATGATGGCCAGGCTTTCTCCTGTTTTAATTTTCTGTTTTTCTGCGGACAATGCTACCCGGGCTTTTCCAAAAGGAATGATGTAGTCTTTGTCCGGTTCTATGGTTCGAGCGGCCTCGGTGCCGGGTACTTTGCTCCAATACAAGCCTTTGTGTTCAAAAATAACCACAGGATTCGGATCATGCCAGGCAGCTTTGAGCAAACCTTTTAGGTCGGCTCCGTTGCTTGGATAAGCAATTTTTACACCCCTGATTTGTGCCACCACACTCTCCACACTGCTGCTGTGGTATGGCCCTCCGCTCCCGTATGCACCAATTGGGACGCGCAGGACACAACTCACCGGCCATTTGCCATTGCTCAAATAACAACTTCTCGACACCTCAGTGAAAAGCTGATTCAGCCCAGGCCATATATAGTCGGCAAACTGAACCTCTACGATGGGTTTAAGACCAACGGCACTCATGCCCACGGTGCTTCCTACAATAAATGCTTCCTGAATGGGGGTATTGAAAACGCGATGGTCGCCAAATTTTTCGGCCAAAGTAGCTGCCTCGCGAAAAACACCGCCGAGTCTCCTGCCTACATCCTGGCCATAAAGCAGGCAGTCTGGATGTTCGCGCATTAGTTCCTCGATGGCAAAGAGCGCACAATCTACCATCACTTTGGTTTCACCGTTGGCGGGGCTGCGTTCGCCGCGTTCTTCGGTGATAAGGGTAGGGGCATAATCGTGGGTAAACAGGTCTTCTGGCCTGGGGTCTTCGGCGTTTTTGGAAAGTTTGAAATCGGCAGCCACGGTTTTAATGGCCTCATTTTCAATATTTTGAATTTCGTTTTCGGAGAAGCCACTTTCCAACAAGCGTTTTTTCAGAATAGGGTAGGGGTCTCGCTGGGCATGTTCGGCCAAATCGTCGCGATACCATTCTTTGCGCACACCAGAAGTGTGGTGGTTGAGGAGTGGCACCCGTGCATGGAGCAAAAAAGGCCTTCTTTCTTGTCGGATTTTTTCCAAAATATCTTGCACGACCGTCCAGCATTCCACAAAATCATTGCCTTCGATGCTCACCGCTTCCAGGCCAGGAAACCCCTTGGCGTACTCAGCGGCATTGGCCACGCGGGTTTCAGCGGCATTGGCGGAAATATCCCAGCCATTGTCTTGCACCAGGTACAGGATAGGAAGCTTTTTTAGCACCGCCATCTGGAACGCTTCTGCGATTTCGCCTTCAGTGACGGAGGCATCGCCAAGGGAGCAGACTACCAGGCCGTTGACGGTTGAGGTTTGACTGTTGTTTTTATAATGGTATGGATAGGGGTTTTCCAAGTCAACCAAGATTTTTCCATTCTGGTGCACAGGCTGCCCCCCTCCTTCGTCCTGACTTCGGTGGATAAAACTGCTCCTGCCAACTGCCCCCGCCATCTGTTCCAAGTACCAAAATCCCATGGCCGCACCTGTTGCCGGAATGGTCTGCATACCGGTAGCGCTGCTTTGGTGAGGGATTTTGGGGTAATTTTCGTCGCGTAAAGCAGGGTGGCAGTAGTAGGAGCGACCGCCGGAAAATGGGTCGTCCCGTTTTGCCATGAGCTGCAGCATGAGGTGGTAAGGGCGAAGGCCCATGCCGAGCAACATACTGTCGTCGCGGTAGTAGGGGTAGGCAAAATCTTGTGGATGTAGTTGCATCCCGACCGCGAGTTGAATGGCCTCATGTCCGCGCGAGGTAGCATGGACATACTTGCTGACGAACTTGAAGTTGGCCTCATAAATATCGGTCATGGCTTTAGCAGTCGCCATGAAGCGGAAAGCCTTTTCAAGAATATCTTTTGGAATGGAGGACTGCCTACCCGTTTTTTGAACTTTCTTTGTGTTGGATGTTCTGCTTGGCACGACGAGTGTTTTTGTACCCCGGAACTCCGTTTCGGGATAATTTGAGCGTCCCCGGAACGGAGTTCCAGGGTATAAAAGTGTGCAAAAGTAGTCTAACGTCCATTGTCGAAGGTCACGAATTATGAAGAATTACGGTTTTATACTTGGCAAATTTGCCCCTTTTCATCAAGGGCACTTGTTTTTGATCCAGCAGGCACGACTCCGATGCGATGGCTTGACGGTGCTGGTCACTTCGCAAAAAGACGATGCGATTCCAGGTTGGCTGCGTTATCATTGGGTAAAAAGCACGTTTCCTGAACTGGATGTGCGGCATGTCATTGGTTCGTCAGCATTGCAACTTCCCGAAAGTTTAATCCCGAAAGAATCGGGACCGGGAAGTTCTATACGCTTGTTTGAAAGCGGAGAGAAACAAAAACCGCTTGCTCAACGCCTTGGTATTCAACACGTTTCAATTGATATTGAACGAAAAAACTTTCCCATCCAAACTTCAGAAATCAGGAAAAATCCGCTTGCTTATTGGGAGTTATTGCCCCCAAATGTGCGCCCTCACTACATCCAGCGGGTGGCACTTATAGGGCCAGAAAGTTGTGGGAAAAGTTATCTGGCAGAAAAACTCGCCGAGCATTTTCAAACGGTTTTTGTAGAAGAATATGGCCGCACGTATTGCGAAAAGTTTGGCATGGATTCCACGGAGCTGGATTTTGCCCACGTAGCAGGAGGACAGCTCTGCCGCGAAGACGAAATGGCTCTGCAAGCCAACCGCATTCTTTTTTGCGACACGGAATTGATCGTCACTCAAGTGTGGAGCGAAATTTATTTCGCTGGAAAATGCCAGCCCTGGATTTTCTGGGCAGATCATGCGCGCCGTTATGACCTATTCCTGCTTTGTGCGCCGGATATTCCCTGGGTGAACGACGGCCTGCGTGAATACGAGGGCCAGCGCGAATGGATGTTTGAACGGCTGCGGCAGGAATTGGAAAGTCGAGGCTTGCAGTATGAGATTATTCAGGGAGGATTTGAAGTTCGGACCAAAGCGGCAATTGAGGCAGTGGAACGAATTAGGCAAGACAACTAATAAACCCAATTCACGACCTTTGCCCCATGGCAAAAAATATGGAACCAAAAACAGAAGAACAGGCTTTCGTAAACCCGATAGACAAAGACAAGGTGACCGATACGCCCGGGTTGCTGCCATACGCCCACACGGCAGGTGGGGCTGTCATCCGACCGGAGGACAAAGGCCGCATCCGGGGCAATGCCATGACGGCTATGTACGACCAGACCGACCGCCAGATGGAGCAGCTCCGCAAACAAATGGAGACGCTGATGAACCAGGCGAAGTCGCTCAATGCACGCATGGAAGTCTCCGAGGTTATTTATCAATCGGAAATCCCTTTCCAACCGGTTATCCACCACATTTATCACCTCTACCAACGCAAATCCGACGGGAAGCACCTGCTTTCGATGATTGCGCCTTCGGAATGGGGGCGCAAAAAGCCTTATGATCACCTGGCCACGATACGCTTGCTGGGGGATCATACCTGGGAAGTGATGGAGGGTGGGGTGTAGATGGGCAATGTCCTTTAAAGAATGTCCAATTTCCAAATGTGTCAAAGGTCAACATCCAGCGTCTTTTACTACCTTTGCTCTCCTTTTTCCAAATTTCTGAATAAAACCTTTGCGAATAAACTCGGCTTTCCAAATAATACTTGGAATTCTGGTTTTTGAATTTTGGTTTGAACCTCAGCCAGAGCGTTCAAATCCCCAAATAACCAAATCCACAAATCCACAATTACATGGAACTCACCGCTCGCTACACGCCCTCCGATATTGAAGAACGTTGGTATGCCCACTGGGAAAGCCAAGGCTATTTCCGCTCTGTGCCAGACGAGCGTGAGCCGTTTACAATTGTCATTCCGCCGCCCAATGTGACGGGGATGCTGCACATGGGACACATGCTGAACAATACGATTCAAGACATATTGATTCGCAAAGCCCGGCTTGATGGCAAAAATGCCTGCTGGGTGCCAGGTACCGACCATGCCAGCATCGCCACAGAAGCCAAAGTGGTGCGTTGGCTGCGCGAAGAGAAAAAACTGCGAAAGGCTGACCTTACACGCGAACAATTTATGGAATATGCCTATCAGTGGAAGGAAAAATACGGCGGTATCATACTCCACCAATTGCGCAAACTTGGCGCCTCCTGTGATTGGGAACGAACCGCCTTTACAATGGACAAAGGCTATTACGCCGATGTCGTCCATGTATTTATTGACCTTTTTAAAAAGGACAAGCTCTACCGGGGTTTTCGCATGGTGAACTGGGACACCGAAGCGAAGACGGTGCTATCCAACGAAGAGGTTATACACAATGAAGAAAACGCACAGCTCTATTACATTCAATACAAAAGTGCCGACGGCGGGTCTCCCTCCCCTGATGAGGATGGCCGGAGAGGGGTCGGTGTGACAATTGCTACGCAGCGGCCCGAAACCATTTTTGCCGACGTGGCCATCGCAGTGAACCCCAAGGACCCGAGGTACAAAAATCTTGTAGGTAAGACGGTTTTGATTCCCTTGATTGACCGAGCCATCCCGGTCATTGCTGACGACTATGTGGACATAGAATTCGGTACGGGTGCTTTGAAAATTACGCCGGCCCACGACCCGAACGATTACGAAGTGGGTCAACGCCACAACCTGGAAGTCATTGACACCATCGCCGATGACGGCAAAATCAATGACAAATGTGCCTTCATGCCCATCGTCGGACTCGACCGATTTGAGGCCCGCAAGCAGATGAAGGGCTTTTTGGAAGACAGCGGGAGTTTGGTCAAAATCGAAGATTACAAAACAAATATCGGTCGCTCGGAACGCACCAACACTGTGGTGGAGCCTAAACTTTCGCTCCAGTGGTTTGTGAAAATGGCGGACCTCGGCGCTCCAGCGCTCAAGGCCGTTATAGACGAGGAGGTGAAATTTTACCCACCCCATTTTCAGAACCTCTATCGCAACTGGATGGAAAACCTGCGTGACTGGTGCATCTCGCGCCAACTTTGGTGGGGACAGCAAATCCCGGCCTGGTACCTGAAAAGCGAAGGCTTGAGTCAGGAAACCCACGTGTTCGTGGCAGCCTCTGCGGAAGAAGCACTTGCTCAAGCACAATCACAAACAGGCAACAATCAATTGATCCTCAACGATCTGCGTCAAGACGAAGACGTGCTCGATACCTGGGCTTCTTCCTGGCTTTGGCCAATCTCCGTGTTCGATGGTTTCAACAAACCTGATGGTGAAGTGTCCTACTATTACCCCACCAATGTGTTGGTAACGGGTTGGGATATTATCTTTTTCTGGGTGGCGCGTATGATCATGGCGGGCTACGAGTTTCGGGGCGAGAAGCCATTTCAGGCAGTCTATTTCACAGGTATGGTGCGCGACAAGCAACGCCGCAAAATGTCCAAATCGCTCGGCAACTCGCCGGATGCTCTTCAATTGCTGGAAGATTTTGGGGCTGATGGCGTTCGTTACGGACTCATGTCAAGCGCGGCAGCAGGTGGCGATATTCTATTCGACGACAAACTTTGCGAGAACGGCCGCAACTTTTGCAACAAACTCTGGAACGCGTTGCGATTGGTAAAAGGATGGCAAGTAACTGAAATTGCTGAAAATGAGGATATTGTAAAAAAGAATGCCCTAGCAGTTCGCTGGCTGAATGAGAAATTCCAGCAAGTGTTATTGCAGGTAGAATCCGATTTTGAGCAATTCCGTTTGAGCGAAGCATTGCTAGGACTTTACACCTTTATCTGGGACGATTTCTGCGCCTGGTATCTGGAGATGGTCAAGCCGGGCTACGAACAGCCAATTGACCGCGAAACCTATGAGGCCACCCTGGATATTTATTCCAAAATCATGGTTGTGTTGCACCCCTTCATGCCATTTGTAACAGAAGAAATCTGGCACCAACTGCGCGTGCGGAAAAAAGGCGATGATGTTTGTGTGCAGCGCTATCCAAAATCTGTGCCTTTTGACAACGCCTTGATTACCAAGGTCGAATCAGCCAAAACCATCATTACAGGCATCCGTGATGTGCGCAATCAGAACCAGGTAAAACCGCGCGATCCATTGACCATTACTGTGCAGGACAGTGACACAGCCCGGGTACTTTTTGCACAGGAAGGCTTCCGCGAAATGCTGATGAAAATGGCGGTGCTTGAATCGCTTGAACTTTCCAGCGAGGAACCAGCCAATGCCAAATCCTTCATTTCTGGCACGGATAAATTCTACGTTGCGCTCAACCAAACCATTGACGTTGAAGCCGAGCGCAAGAAGTTGGAAGACGAACTTGAATATCAACGCGGATTTATTCGCTCCATTGAAGGCAAACTTTCCAACGAGCGTTTTGTAAGTGGTGCACCCGCCGCAGTGGTTGAAAATGAGCGCAAAAAAATGGCGGATGGTTTGGCCCGTGTACAGATTTTGGAGGAGAGTCTTTCCAACCTTTGAACTTTGATACCTACTTCTTAATCCTTATTTTATTCAAAGTTTCATATAAAAACAATTCTGCTTCAAGCATTTTTGTCTCTTGTTCCAATTTTATCAAGTGCAGGAATATTTCTTCGATTTTGACCTGATGGTTGATGGTTGTTTCTCCCAGTTCAAAACTTCCGGCTGTTTCAACTTCTTTTCCATTGGGGGTGTCTGGCAAGTGATGATACTTTGAAATATAAGCCTCTAATTCCTCCAAAGGCATGAGCGGATAGTCTTTCTCGAACACATAGTCGGCCCAGCCGGAGTTTGTTACTTTTACCTTATCAGTAATGATTCCGTTTTTGACAGTAAGTGCGGCATTTGGGGCAAAATTAGAAGTGCCGATGGCGACTTTACCGGGTCGTTTTATTTGGGAAGTGGTGTTGCATGCATTATTGTCAATCCATTGAAGACATGGAATAGTGTATTTAATTTCTTGAAAGAAATCGAGCATCTCAGGTGCGCAACTTTCAAAATACCCAGCACATTCTAAACTCCCAGTGTAGTAATCGCTCCAAGTTGAGCAATTGCCAATCGGAAGTCCGTTTTGAAAAACACAGGTTATTCCATTTATGATAAATGTTACTGTCCCTGACATGATTTTTTGGCAATCAAACGGGCCACAACCTTGAGATTGGTTTATGGCAATTATGGCATTTTGTGAAGGATCATAGCCTCCGCCATTAATATTACCATTATGGCATAACCCAGGCATAAATAATTGAATTGATTGTGTACTACCAACGCCAATTACTACCTCTTGAGGGTCGTAGATCAATTTAATTTTTTGTCCAGTACAAATGATTGAAATTGGGCAGGTGGTAACTGGGGTTCCTCCCTCTGGAAAGTAATCCCCTCTAACAAAAACATATTCACGGGTCGTGCCCGAAAGAAGTGTTTCGATAACGCTAAAAGTCAAGGTGTCACCCATCTGATATGGTATATCTTCAAACCTCAGATAGACCTGCCCATTGGGTTGAGCTAATATTCCAGTAGAATAGATGCCATTCCGCGGGTCTTCAGGGCCAAAATAAAAGGAAAGATCAACTGTACCAGCCATACTTACGGCAAAATATGAGTTTGTGGAAAGAGCATCTTTCACCTGAATAGCTATCTTGCCGTTGTAAACAGTAGCTCTCAGATCGGTATTGACTACCTGCGCCGACACCAAGGTTGTGGAGAACAGCAAGATTGCCCATATTGGCGTCGCGTGGAGTATTTTTTGCAAATTGGAATAGAATTTCATAGTCGGGCAGGTTAATGTTGCACAGTTAGGAGGTTGATTCGCTGTTCCAGTTCTTTTTTCTTTTTGTCCAGCGCGATAAGATGGAGGTACGCTTCTTCAATCTTTTTTTGATGGTCAAGTTTGACGCTTCGCATTTCAAAGCCGCCATTTTCGGTCACTTCGTTTTGTGTAACCGACCCAGGCAAATGTTTATTTTTTTTGATAAAAGATTCCACTTCAAGCAAGGGCTGTAAAGGGTAAGCTTCGTCAAAAACATAGTCGCACCAACCAGGCCCGCTTTCGCATAATTCTACTCTGAATTTATCGGTCAAAATCCCACCCTTTACCGCCAAGCTGTAGCCTGCTTTTCCCACACTTGTACCGATTCCCACATTCCCCAAGCGGTATATTTCTCCATCGTGTGAGCAAGGGTCACCTTCCCATTGTTTGCAATCAGGTGGCGTGCCAAATGCCTCTTCTTCGAGCATATCTATGATGGCTTGCTTACAGCTCGGATCGTTGAATAACTCGCAGGTTGTTGAAACCCCGGATAAAATTGAAAAATTGCAGGTGCCGAGAACCCCCGTAGCATTGGACACCGTTATGTTATAATTCCCAGCTGCAAGGTCATTGATCTTTATTGTCCCATTACAGACAATATTGCTCATGTTTCCATTGCCAGCCGCTCCCGACCAACTCACATTGTATGGGCCACTGTCGGGTGAGACCACGATTCCGCCAATCCCGTTTGGAGCAGACTTGATCTGAAAGCACTCGATTTGTAACAGGGGCAGGATTTCTTCACTACTTGCAGAAGTATATTCGCTCCCAGGCAATTGAATAGGTAGTGCCTCCTGCAAAGCGCCAGCAGGCAGTTTGTTGTCCAATCTGTTCAAGCGGTGCTGGGCATTTATCAAGTGTAAAAAAATCTCTTCAATCTTCTCCTGTTGGTGTACAGTTTCCTTGTCCAACAGAAACCCACCTTCCTGTGCGATGACTGCCCCTGGTGTACAACCTGGAAGATGCCCATTTTGAACGAGGTAATCATTCACCTCTTGCAATGGCATAAGATTGAAGGTGTCTGAAAACACATAGTCGCACCATTCAGGCTTGCATATTTGAAGCATTTCTGTGGTGATGCCACCTTTTACGCCTAATTTATAGCCGGACGTCCATGAATTTGCCCCAATGAGCACCGCGCCCGACCTCCAAATCTCACTTTCTGTGGCGCATGGGCCTTCCCATAGCTTACAATTGGGAGAGTCTTGTATAAAGTCTTTGGCAAATTCGATCATCGTCTCTTTGCATTCCGTTACTAAATTATTGCATGGAACAAGATCTCCATCTATATAGACGCACTCCAAGCCTGTATTAAATATAACCGTCCCCGATGGGTTTGGATCTTGGCAATAAGGGGCAATGTTGTCAGCGTAGAAACGCCCCTGAGAACTACAATCACTTATTACCAGACTAATTGTAGTATTACAATTTATATCCCCCCCATCGAAATTTAATTCAGCCGATGTCGCCAGTGGATCTGGTTCTGCTCCATACATAAAAAAGCCAGAGCCTGCGAACGGGCAGAAAGTAGCATACCCTATCGATGTGGGACAATGATATTGAGCCAATAATGTCCCATTCATACCTGTGCATGTGCCCAATAAAAATATTGCTATTTTTAACCGTTTCATAATCAATTATTTAAATCGTTAATGCTTAGAGATTTTTACCGACTTCTGGATAACACGCCATATAAAGACATTGGTAGTTAAAATCCAATTTTGACCGCTTTTTTTATTTTGCGACAATTGCCTGCCGCCAATTCATAGAAGTAAACACCAGGAGGAAGGTACTTGCCATCGAAAATAATTTCGAATTGGCCACCTGATGTTGATTTTCGTTTTTCAATGGTACGCAAATGCTTCCCGGTGATATCAAGCAGGTTAATGAATGCTTCATCTTTACAATCAGAAGGCAATGTGTACTGGATATTGACTTCGCCTGTAAATGGGTTGGGAAAAACTTCAAGCGTCGCCTCCGAGCTGATTGGAGTAAATTCTATTTCTTCTGCCCGGTTAGCAGATATTGGTGGTGTTGGCGATTCATCAGGATCAGGCGATAGAAATTGTTGGTCAATACAAGGGTTGATAGCAAGAAGTGCCCCTTTTCCGAGAGGTACCCCACTTGAAGCGCTTGGTATCAATTCTATTTCGCCATCCGGTTCTATCTCAATATAATCGCGCGCAAAAGAATATGAATTATAATTGTGCACTTTTCCAACAGTAGCACATGTTAGCCCAAAATTATAAGAAAGCGCATGCTGATGACCATTTTCAATCCCTTTGGGCAAGCATTCTACCTCATGGCCCAATTGGGTTGCATAATCATAAATTGCTACATCAATGACTACGCTCTCAACCCCCGTCCAGATATCAGGAGTAATCGAGCTAAAACTCACTCTGTAATGTTTGTCATGGCCTGTTTGGTGCTGAAAAAAATCACTTTCACAAAATGTACCCTTGTACAAGCCGGAAGAATTGACTAATTTCAGTTCAACAGGAAAATATTTGAAACTTGGCTGTTGTTGAACACTGCTATGGGCATTAATTGCTCCTCCCACTACGATGCTTTGCGGTAGAAGGGATGTATTGTAATTGGCCAACTGGGCGTCAAACACGACATCAAAGCATACTTCTCCGCCTATACAAGAAAAGGTATTTGAGGCAGAAACCCAGAGTTTGGGGGTTGATTCTGAAATAATGTATCGTATTGTCTTATAAGACTCCGAGCAGCCAGTAGCGTTATCGGTTACTTTCATTGTCAAATAAGGTGCGGCGGTAGTCGGGGTAAACATTCCCCTTTTGGGCAACATCGTACTCACGTTATTTTCAACAATTGGAGGATCAAAAGGTATCCAATCAATACTAATATTGTTTAAATTTTGGATGCCGTTTGTAATGGTATTGCTAACGCTCGGTTTCCAAAGCTGTGCTGAAGTCCCTGCGACGACAGATTTTATAGTTGGGACATATCCATTATGTTTCCATGGTTCCCGAATCGTGACATTTAAGCTCGCTTCCGCAGAGCATCCTGTTACAAAGTGGTGATAACGAACCGTATAATTGTACATGCCAGGATGACTGCTCACTATCTCGTCAATAGGCAAATTAGTTACGTAATTGCCCAATCCGGAGAGGTCATGGTGTGGGTTGGTGGTTGTCCATTGGTAAAAATGGAAAATATCCCCAAACGGAGGGGTGTTGTTTACAGGGGCACCTTGCGCGTTTAACACAACTTCTTCTCCATAGCAAATGCTCCCAGGGCCTTTAAGTATGACCGTATGATCGTTGGCAACGCTGGTGATGGTGAAGTCGTGCGAATCAGAGCATTGCGATGCCAAGTCGCCAACCGTTAAAGTATAAGTGATTGATGTTCCGGCCGGAACGCCACTAAGACTAAGTAACGGCGTTGGGGAAAAAATATCGCTCAGGTAATTTAAATGACTTGGCTCAGCGCTCCATTCAAATCCATAATTACCTGAACCGCCTATACTTGAAAGGTCGAATAGCCCAATTTCTCGGCCACCTGTACTACAAATTGGCCAATTGAATGCTGGGAGGTCAATAACCAAAGGTGCTGCGGTTACTGTGATTTGTTTTGACAATTGGCATACGACACCCCCTGATGCATTGAGCATCTCTGCCAACAGGTTATATTGCTTACTGCCATTGGCAGGTGCTTTAAAATACGGATTTGGATCATGAGGATCATTTGATTCAAAATCAAGTGCCCCACTTGTAGTTGTCCATGTGAATTGATAATTGCCTGTCCCTCCAGTAGCTAAGGGTTGGCTCTCGAAATACGACCAAGTGTCCGGGCAGCGCTTGTAATCCGGTTTTGCATTCAAACGGAAAGGGTTGAACGAAACCACATCGCCCGTTTCTTTTATCTGGTTGGCAAAGTCAGTGACCCGCAGTTTCACTACAAACTGGGGGAACCGGCCGTTTGAAAATTGATTAAAATAAGCATGTTGCGCATTAATCGTAGGGTTTTTGGTGTCAGCGTTTGTCAAAATGTCAATTTCTTCATCTGGGTTGTCGATGTTGTAGGCCGTCCATTGATATTCTTTGTAAAGTTTGGGCGTGTTGGGATTGTTAGTTGGGTTTTCAAATTTCCATCCACCGCCCGATACCGTCGCGCCCAATTTGTAAACACAGCCCGGCGCTTCGCTTATTGCGATGTTGCCCACTTGAATGGCCGATGGTTGCATAAATACTACGCAGTCATTCGATGCAGCACCACCTGGGCAAATAGGCGGGTCTGGTGGATCACTGGCATATGCGTCCAAACATCCCCATGGGTTCAAGAGGTCTGGGTTACTTATGTCGTCAAAGAATTGATTGTTCACAATTATTACTGATGAATTCACGTCGCTATTTTCCCAGGCCTTATAGTTGCAGTCACTCCAAAACAAATTCCATTTGATGTTATCATTGCATAAGGCCCCGCCTAAGTTGACCAGCTCGACTCGATATTCATCATTTTCATCGCCGTTCACGGTCCAAACAGCAGGCGTTGTATTTCCCGGCATAATCTCATAGCCAGATGGACCAATGCTACCACCCACTTGATATGTCTTGGCGGTGGGGATACAGGATCCAAATAGGTCGCACATCTCCAGGGTTACTGTGTAGGTGCCCGCAGTGGCAAATGTATGCTCCAGCTGTCCATTGGGTTCAGTGACAGGTGAAGATCCATCTCCAAAATCCCATGTGTAATCAGCAGGATACGGTGTCTCTAACAATGGGTCAACATTTGCGACCCAATACAGATACTGTCCGGGAATGATCGAACCACCGCCAGGAAGCCAGGTAGGATATATGGGATAATGGTCGAAATCTAAAGTCAAAGCATTTGCTGTAATATCAATGTTATGAATCACAACTTCTTGCTCATCATTTGCATCTGTGACGGTGACATAAACAGTAGCAGTACCACTGCCGGTTGGCAGTTCGAATCGTATGATTTGATCATTTTCATGTAGTCCACAGTTATACTGAGGATCATTGGGCAATGGGTGCGGAGCGCCATTGATAGCCTCCCAGCAATAGGTATAAGGTGGCACGCCACCGCTGACAATGGCATTAAAAGTAACTTCCTGATTTGGAAGCGCTTGACCTGGGCCTACTATTTCTACATGAAGGGAGGTGCCATCTGAAACTACAACGGTCTGTTGCGCAGTTGCCGTATTGTCGCAGTCATCAGTCACGGTGAGGGTAACCAAATATTGCCCCCCCCCTCCGAAAAAATGTGGGTGGGCATAATTCCAGTACATGGAACACCATTGCATAAAGTACCATCGCCAAAATCCCATGCATAAGTCAATGGCTCTGTGCCGGTGCTGGTGGATGCATCAAAGTCAATGGTAAGGCCGTCTGAGCCTGGAGTGAATGTGAAATCTGCAACTGGTTCGCAATCGCATTCACTATTAAGGGGAGAGAAACCCCTGGAAGGGGAATCATCGGTTAAATACAATCCACATAAGATGTCATTGTCTGCACAAGTTACTGCATCAATGCCATCCAAAATTTGTACCGGTTCCCAGCGCCATCCAGTATTTGTAATCATCCGGTGAGGAATATTGACAGTATTTGGGTACCCGGCCATGTCTTGAAGTCTCAATAATTGGTTATCCGCGTAGTCCCTCCCAGCTGTTTGGAGACAGTACTGAGGATTAGCCGGATTATTATTCAATGTCAAATTAAAGGTAAATTCAGTTTCAAATTCATTTATTGAAGTCGGTTGTCCCAATGGTATCGGATTGTTCGGGATATCTGGCACTAAACTAGCTTGAAGGTTTTCTGATCTTAATGGTTCACTAGACCTCACCACTATCGTAATATTGTTACCAATTACTCCAATAGAAGGGTTTTGTATTCTGGTGAGTGATGCTGTATTTGTTCCAGCATCAAACTCCCAAGTATTCCTGACTAAAAGTTGGCCGCCTCTCCAGATTTCTGCTTCTCTAATATATGGCTTGAAATTATCGACGATAACAGGAACATAATGCTCTTCGTTCTCATTATCAATGTCAGATGCCTTCGTTCCCACAACAAAACGGCCATCGCTTGCTGAGCCATTTGGTGCAGTCCGCAAACGCCCATTTTGATTGTTCTGGTTGGTGATAATATAGCGATTGTTTCCATAACGATAAGCTGAACCTCTTAAAAAAGTGTTGTTTGAATTGGATTGCGCGGTCGGCGGCACAACGTTATTTGCCGGAATATTAATGCAAAGAAAATTCATAGTATGGCGAAAGGCACGGATAAGTCAATATCCGAGGCTGGTTGCAGTACCTTTATTGGATGATATGGGGAGCGTTATTGCTTGTGCTCGGTGTGCCGTCTTCCAGAATGCCCGGGTCTTTTACTTTCGCAACGATATCTATGTCTCCAAAAATGATTTTGTGAGTCGTCTCGGGAAAGTTTCCCCTCGGCGGCAAATTAACATCTGGAGGCATTGAATTACTTCCAAACAATTTTATCGTATTTGGATGTGACATTTCGTCGGTTGTGAAATTCACGCCATCAGTATAAAACCTCAAGACATTGGGGTTGTTCTCACTGACCCACTGACCTGTGTTCCAATTCCAATATACGGGCAAATGTCCGTCTGGATCACCTGCTCCAGAAACATCTGAAAAAGGATCAAAAAGATCATATACGTCTATATTAGAGGGCACTCCATTGAGGTGGACGTGTTGAGGAAAAATAATATCTCCATTGCCATCAACGATGGTTAAAAACATATTTCCTATGTGGGTGTTGGCGGCGATGAATTGATTCTGGTTAAATGCAGGATTCCCGTTTTGATCTTGTAAAATTCTAACATGCTTGTATTGCCGATCACCTAAAGTAATAACGCTTCCCCATGCATTATCATAATTTTGGACACCACCTGCACTTGTATTCCATGAAATATTGCCAGCTGCAAGAGAGTATACTGCAATTTCAGTAGAACCCTGAGCAGGGTCGGGATTGTTCATATCCACTCCACCGTGGAATCGTGCGAGGTTGCCACTTGTTCTGATTTCGCCAGGGGTTCCTCCGATTGAGCCTCTGTTATTATTTAAAAACGGCCAACTTTGTTGAGAGTATACAATCACACTGGAAGTTAGCCAAAAAAATGTAGTAAGAAGGTTATTTGATTTCATAGATAAAAATTTTATTGCCCTTGTAAATCAATATTTTATCTTTCAACAATAATTTGTGTCCTGATATTTCGAACTTGTTTTTCAGTCTGAAGGATTTATCAAGAATAATTGCCTCAGAGTAATTCGGTCGAGAGGCAAAACAAATTATGCTATCACCAATCTTGCCAATTTGATTTACTAAAGCATTTCCTGTACTGAAAATATTGAGTAATTGGCCTTTATGAGAATATTCAGAAACAAATGACTCAGAGCCTTCAGGTGTTGATTTCCAAGATGATATATATAGTTTGTTATTGCTCACAAACGAAGTGTAACCATGAAACAAGCTATCTAAGTATATTCTTATACAATGTTTCTCTTTTATAGACAAATCCGTTTTACACCATGAAAAAACATTTTCTTGCACAGGATCTTGGTCAATAAAATTTATTTCATCATCCGACCAAAATATACGACATTCAACACCACAAGATGATGGCAGATTCGGTTCTACTATGCCAATTTTTTTCAGATTCTCGTCATAAACATTATAGCCACAATTACCCCCGCCGCCCTCTACAGCAAGTGCTGCTGTAATGACAATCGGCTTAGGCTGAAGAACAAAGTCGTTCATTACAGCGATATCTTCTATATTAATCCATACTGAATCTACAAGTGTCAATTCATTCTCGTTACTAATCTTAAATTTAGAAATGACTCGATACCCATCTCTTAGTTTCCCAGGCTCATTTAATTCTGGGGTGCCAACATAAGGAGTACAGAGAAGCATTTTCTCCCTGTCAAAATATATAAGTTGCGAGGAAGCAAAGTCATAGGGAGAAACATCAATGATCGTGTTTTCTATGGATATTTTATTGCCCTGAGAGAGAAATTCTTCTCCCTCCCAGTGGCGGCGCTTGAACACTGTAAATTGGTTGTCAAAACGGATGGATTTTTCGGCATAAAATGAGGTATTCGCTTTAAACTCAATAGAGTCTACCAAGACAAACTGCGCATCTGTTTTTTCAAAAAAGCACAACAAAAGCAGTGCTAATCTAATCCTGACTGTTACTTTTTTCATAGTTGGTGAAAAATGATTTTATTGAAAAATTGAGTTGCGCTCCGTTTGGGCTTTGTTGTATGAATCCCCGGTATCGCTGGGCAATCCCTTACCCGTTTAAAAGTCAGGCGATATTGACCTGTTTTGGAGCGGAGATTTGCATAAATATTAGCGACAATTGGCGAATATATCCGAATATCCCCATTTCTGTTGCTTATTAACGAGGTTTAGGAATGCTTGGTACACATCTCAAATAACGTACTGCAAAATTACAGCCTTTAATCTAATCTCCTTGTCCCAATCCATCCCTATCCATCCTAATATGTCCCACCTGAGATTCAAAACCAGCAAGCGGAGGAAAA
Organism: uncultured Saprospiraceae bacterium; assembly: GCA_964589365.1. Lineage (GTDB taxonomy): Bacteria > Bacteroidota > Bacteroidia > Chitinophagales > Saprospiraceae > M3007. The sequence goes on along the minus strand of CAZPTQ010000042.1, from coordinate 6,537 downwards.
CCAAGCGCAATTCGCAGTTCGTTTTCTGTTTTCGGGCTTAGCATCTCAGGGGAAGTCTGGATGTTTTTCTTTTCCAACAAGCGATAAAAAGCGGATTTGGAAAGACCAAGTTCATCAATGAGTTGGAGTTTCGTTTTGAATTTTTGCTTTTCCATGTGGCAGTTAAGTTTGATGGTGAACGTAAGTGTATATGGTCAGGACGGAGTGATTATAGTAGCTAAGTATTTGATGGCACAAAAACCAAAGCCCCTTCTCGGAAAACTTATAACACTTTTTAGGGTATATTCCCAAGGGACCTGCTTGAAAAAGCTTGGTCACCGGATAAAGTCCAAATACAAGGGCACACCATTGCTTGGCGCAACTTCAGATGCGAAAGCACCTAATTTGGATGCTTGGCAATAACACAGCAGGGATAGTGGTAGGAATGGAATTTGCAGAAATGGCTTGTGCCGCATCCGCAAACCATTATTTGATGGCGCAAGAATATCGCATCAACCCAATACCGCACAATTTTGATGCAGTATGTTTTCATACCTTTTTTCAGCGCAGCTAAGGCAGCAGTCAAATAATGTTGGTCTTTAAGAACAGTGCAGCCTACCTTAGTTCATAGTTCATTATCTTTGCCGCAATGTGTCGTAAACTTCTCTTTCTCACATTCCTCTGTTTGCTTCTCGTCCGTTGCGCACGAGAAGTAATCATTGACTTGCCGGAAGAGCCAACCAGATTAGTAGCGGTGTGCCACTTTACCGAGGGGGAAAATTTTCGGGTCAAAATCTCGCTCAGCAAATCGGTGAACGATGGCAGCGCAACGGAATTTTTACAGTCATTGGATGTTGTTGCTACGCTTTCTGCGGACGGACAGTTTTGGGATCGGCTTATACCGGACACTACCGTTACAGCCGAAATCACCTATTGGGAAAGCAACAGAGATCAAAAGGCGGAATATGGTGTAGACTATGCCTTTTCCGTGCGCGTACCGGGTTATCCTGTGATAGAATCTTCCAGCAAAATTCCTGCTAAAGTCGAATTGGAGCCAATTGTAATAGGCGCGGGTGATATTACAATTAGCTCCTTAGGCGAGGGCTTGAGTGAACTGCGTATCCCGCTCGAACTCCGGCTAAAGGCTTTGCCATCTGAGGAGCATTATTTTGCATTCAACCTCACACATGAAACGGACGTATTCGATCCTGGTAATTTCACGATAGAAGGGCGCACCAACTTTCTGGCAGATGGGCGTACGTTTTCCTTGCTTCATGACATCCCTGAACCCGTGGTCTTGATCAATGAAAACTATTGGGCTGACGACCGCCGCACCCTTTATCTCGTTGCTCGAATTCCGTTTGACCCGGAAACGGAGCGTCCACGCCGCATTTTTATAGAATGGCGAACGCTTTCAGAACAATTTTACCGCTACCATCTTTCCCTATCCCGGCAGGGAAGCAATTTGCCTTTCAGCGATCCTGATGCTGTATTCAACAACATAGAAGGCGGTTATGGTAATTTTTCTGGCTACGCCGTTTCACGGGACACGGTTGTGATCCCAAATTTTTAAAGATGGCTTGTGCTTTGCCATTTGAGCTTCCTACTTTTGCGGCGCATTTTTTCAGGAAAATTTTTTCAAATAAAACACTTCCCGCATTTATCGGGATGAAAAGCTTTTACGAATGAGCAAAATAACTGTTGTAGGCGCTGGAAATGTAGGCGCAACCTGTGCCAATGTCCTGGCCCATGCGGACACTGTGAACGAGGTCGTACTCATTGATATTCAAGGAAATATGGCCAAGGGCAAAGCCCTCGATATCTGGCAACAAGCCCCGATAGACGGCTACTCGACCCGCGTTTCTGGCGGCGACGACTATGCGCTCACGGCAGGCTCTGATATAGTAATCATCACAGCAGGCATCCCTCGCAAGCCAGGTATGAGCCGAGACGACCTTATCGCCACCAATGCAAAAATCGTGGTGTCAGTCACGCAAAACATCCTGAAACATACCAAAAATCCCATTATCATCGTCGTATCCAATCCGCTTGACGTGATGACCTATGCTTGCTGGAAAGCCTCCGGCCTTTCTGACAAACGGGTGCTGGGCATGGCTGGCGTGCTCGATACCGCTCGTTATCGTGCGTTCTTGGCCGAGGCATTGGACGTATCCCCAAAGGACATTCAAGCCGTGCTTATGGGCGGACATGGAGACACGATGGTGCCACTGCCTCGATATACTACCGTGAGCGGTATACCGGTGACTGAATTGATCCGGAAGGACAAACTCGATGCCATTCTTGAGCGCACCAAAGTGGGTGGGGGTGAATTGGTGAACCTGATGGGCACCTCGGCATGGTATGCGCCCGGCGCTGCTGCCGCCCAAATGGCTATCACAATTTTGAAAGATGAAAAGCGGATTTTTCCTTGCTGTGTGCGGCTCAACGGACAGTACAAACTCAAAGATATTTTTGTGGGTGCTCCTGTGAAATTGGGCAAAAAAGGCATTCAGGAAATAGTCAAACTACGCCTGAAAAAAGACGAACTTGCACTATTGCACAAATCCGCAGAAGCTGTCAAAGAGGTCGCAGAAGCACTCGATGCGATGAAACTCGTTTAAGTTACAAACTCAAATGCCTGCACCTGCAATTTGGAATGAAATGGTCTCCGCCAAAAATGGGGAAACGCTGACAGAAATGGCTGAAAAACAGCCTGTTATGGTAGTGTTCCTGCGTTACTTTGGCTGTTCCTTTTGCAGGGAAGCCATCAGCGATATTGCGAAGCGGCGGGCAAAATTTGAGTCCAAAGGTTTCAAAGTTATATTCGTCCACATGACACCCGACAAGGAGTTGGCGGAGAAGTTTTTCAAAAAATACAAACTTCATCCCGTTGATCACATTGCCGATCCAGAAAAGCGTTTCTATCAAGCCTTTGGGCTAGGTCGGGGCACTCCCCAGCAACTATTTGGGTTGATGAACTGGATTCGTGGATTTCAAGCTACTGTGATTGAAGGTCATGGTGCAGACCCAGACTTCGAAAACCACGATCTTGGGGATGGCTTCCAAATGCCCGGCGTGTTTGTGCTTCACAAGGGCGAAACAATTCGCTCCTACATCCACCAGTATGCGCACGATCGCCCAGATTACGAAGAGATTTGTCAGATTTGACCGAACAGTGCTCCTGTTTCTAATTGCGTGTGCAGTCTCCTTCCCTTGGCTCAAAGCTCAAACTAAAGACAGCATACAATATCCTAATATCCCAATATCCAACTATCCGTCGATCCTCCCGGAATTTACCATTCGAGATGTCCGGTTCGAAGGGACAGGTTATACGCTTTGGAAAGCCGATTCACTCCCTTTGAACGGCTCTATTGCCCTGTCAGACAGGCTTTTATGGGAAAATGCACTTGACGTGAGGGCCAATGCGCCCGGAACTTTGGCCACGGTTTCCGTGCGTGGATCGGGACCAAATAGGACCCCGGTTTTTTGGAACGGTCTAAACCTTCAAAGTCCCATGAATGGTGTGGTGGATGCCTCGTTGCTCCCGCTCTGGCCGGGCGATCAACTTGAAATCCAATATGGCGGACAAAGCGCGGCAAAAAGCACAGGCGCTATGGGGGGCAGCGTTGTGATTGTGCAAGGCCAACAGAATTTTGATGCGGGTTTTTCGGGCTTTTGCAGTGGCGCAGCCGGAAGTTTTGGTCGTTTGGAAGGCAGCGCGGGCATGGGTTTTTCTGGCAAAAAAATCGCCTCCAATATCCGGGCAACATGGCAACAGGCTGACAATGAATTTAAGTTTCAGAAACAAGGCCTCGATGGGCAATTCTACACCACACGGCAGGTCAACAATTTTTTGGAAAAGACCGATTTGCAACAGTTTAACCAACTGAAAATCAACGAAAAAAACGTCCTGAAAACAGCCGTTTGGCTGCAATCCGCTTTTCGGGAAATCCCGCCTTCCACAACAGAAGCCCCTCGCGAAACTTGGCAGCGCGACCGCTCCCACCGTGCCGTCGCCACTTGGGAACACGCCCCTAATCCACGCATTCTATGGATCACCCGTGCCGCCTGGCTGGATGATTTTCTTGCATTCCACCTCGCGGGCGATACCGACACCAGCCGTTCAAGGCAGGTCTTGCTCAGTTCGGAGCGCTCTGCCTCTGTCGGCAATAATTGGGCTTGGCGAACAGGCAGCACCGCGCTCCGTCAATGGGCACAGGTGGATGGCTATGCCGACAGCACCCGCTGGTTTGGGCAGACACGTTTTGCGGGCTATGCGATGGGTGAATGGAAACAAGCCAACATCCGATTTTCAGGCTTGATCCGACAGGAGTGGGCAGAGGCACAGGCCGCTCCGTTTACTTGGTCTTTAGGGGGAGAATTTGGCCTTGGAAGGGTGGGGGAGGCGAAATTTCATCTTTCCCGCAATTTCAATTTACCCACCTTCAACGATCGGTATTGGGAAAAACTTGGCAGGCCCGAATTGCGCCCTGAAAAAGGATATTCCTCCGACCTCGCCTGGGTGTTTCATCGCCCAGATTTCTCTTTTGAACTGAGTGGTTTTCAATTGATTTTGGACGATTGGATTCTCTGGCAACCGGATTCAAGCGGGCTTTTCAGGCCAGATAATTTGCGCAAGGTGTGGAGCCGGGGGATAGAGGTAAGTGGCGGGTTTACCCGCCGTAGCCAAAGCGATGGCAGGTTTACCCGCCGTAGCCAAAGCGATGGCGGGTTTACCCGCCAAAGCCAAAGCGAAGGCGGGTGGAAAGTAGACTTAACAGGCCGATTCCAATTTTCCAAAACCACCAATGTAGCAGTGTATGGTGGTTCCGAAAGTGTGCTGGGGAAGCAATTGCCGTTTACGCCGAAGATATCGGGCGGGTTGTCGCTGCGCCTGACGCGGGGTATATTTTCGGCGGCGTATTTGCAGCAGTTTACAGGCGAGCGATTGGACAATGGCGGGAAAGAAATTGAATCTTTTACCATTGCGAATTTGCTGGCTACTTGTGCGTTGTTTAAACGCCGCCTCACGATTGATTTTCGACTAGAGAACCTCTGGAATGCACAGTACGAAATCATTCGCTATCGGCCAATGCCGGGTAGGGCGTGGCGGTTTGGGGTGAGCTTTAATTGGTGAGCTACATGAGTAATGCGATTCAGGGGTTAAAAGAGTATCGATGCAGAGTTCTAGCCACGTAGTGGCGGCACCGTTTATAGAAAACGGATTTTCCACATTTTCAGAGCCGCGTAGCGGCGGCACCGTGTCACCGCTACGCGGTTCAGAACACTTTTCACGGTCGGTTTCTATAAACGGTGCCGCCACTACGTGGCTAGAACTCTATTTTATATTGTTACAAAGTTCGGGGCGACTCATGTAGGGTCCTGTCGGGTTTCTTATCAGTGCTAAATCTTAAAAATTTCTAACCCCCTTAGGATGCCTTTCCACATACCCCAAAATAATTCGCCCGGCGTCAGGGTCTGGAAAAGAGGTGCTTAGACATTCGAGCAGGTCTTCCACCCGCTGATCGCCATCTTCTGAGTTGACATATCCAAAGCCGAGAAAGCGTCCATCTTGTACCCCAACCACAGCCACTTCGCCTTCGGTGCGACCTTTCTCTACATAGAAAAAACTACCCGAAAGCCGCCGCGAGAGTTTTGCAACCGCCGCTTCAACACGTAGATTATAGTCTTCAGGCAATTCTTCCCCCACGCAGGCGCCGAAGCATTTTTTTATCTTGTAATGAAAACAGGCGTCTGTTGAACTGTCCAAATGCGTTAGTCTATGGCAGAGTTCGTGCTGATATACAAGGCTTTGCAAATAATTTCGGGCATTGTCTGGTTTGGGATACTCCGCTATAAGTTCGAGGTTTTTGGCGTTTTTAACCGTGTTTTTTCCAAAAGCAAGGCATCGGTATCCTTGCAAATCAGTGTAGGCAAAAATAGCCCCGGCATATTGTCGGGTGCGCTGGGCTCGGTTCACGGCAGGCTGAAGGCGTTTGATTTCAGCACTTTCGTGCAACAATGCGACAAGTTCACTGCCAGTCACTTCCCAACTCACGTCCGCTACTCCAACGCGAATTTTTTCGCCTTTGGCACTCTGGTCCGCAAAATGCTCGAAAAGCCGTTTGCGTATGTTCAAGCTCTTGCCAACATAAATGACATGGCCGCTCGCGTCGTGGAAATAATAGATCCCACAGGCTTCGGGCACCGCATGCAGGCGCTCAAGCGTAATGGCAGCAGGGAGTTTGGTCTCTTTTACCCCAAGATTAACAAGCGAGCGGATGTTCTGCTTTCCAGTTTGCTCCCCAAGAATCATTTCGAAAAGCCGGGTCGTAGCCAAGGTGTCATCAAGTGCCCGGTGGCTTTTATCGGCATGGATCTGGAAGTGACTTTTTAGATTGCTGAGGCTGTAACTAGGCAGTCCGGGAAAAACTTTGCGCGCCAGTCGGACGGTGCAAAGTTGTCGGCGTTGAAAATCATAACCCAGCCTTGCAAACTCCTCGCGCACAAAGGAGTAGTCGAAGTTGACATTGTGTGCCACGAAGATTTTTCCTTCGG
>CAZPTQ010000041.1:0-29527 GCA_964589365.1 uncultured Saprospiraceae bacterium | reverse complement strand
TTATCAGGAGGTGGAGGAGTGGGAGGTGGAATTTCTTCTTTAGTCGGAAAACGTTGGCAAAACGAGGTGACACCTTTGCATCAGAAAAACCACCGTCGAGGGCACCGATGGTGGTAAAAGTCTGATCACGCTGACGATCGGGCTCAATTTAAAGGGCATTATTAGCGTCAGTTTCAGTTCGGATTATTTCAGGCTGATCGCCGACGAATTGCCCGGTCCTTTGGCGCCTGCCAACAACCTCGGCATATTCGTGAATTCGAGGAGTTATGTTAGTGCAAGCACTCAGGTAAAGCGCACTTGATGCGGAGGGGTCTCGTCAAGATGACGAAGCTTGGCAACTCAAGTTGGCAAATAAATTAAATGGTACATAATACTACATTTATCTTTCCACCAAATTGAAGCATATCAGTGCAATTATCTCTCTGGCGTTTTTTTAGGCGATATACAGTGTGGCAAAAGGGACTCAAATGGGTACTGGTGCTTGCGCCATTTTTGAACAGCTACTCTGCCCGTACACAGTCCGACACGCTGCTGCACCTTTCTTTTAACGACCGATATCGCATACTGCTCAATTTGTTCGGGCGGTATTCCGATGCACCCGATACAACCGTGTTCTCCACCGAAATAAATGCTTTTTCTGCCTTGGCAAAGGCGAAAAACGACAAAAAATTCCTGCTTGAACTACAAGCAATTCAACTCAAACGACGCTATGAAAAAAGGTTGGAGCCTCGCCCGGCCCTTGAGGGCGCTTTCAAACAGGCCATTTCCAGCGCAGAGGATTCGGGTTACAGGCAGATACAGGCTACACTTGAGTTTTACCTAGCCGATTTCTACTGGCAAATCAAGGATTATCCACAAGCCATTCAGCATTTTGAAAAAGCGGACGTGGTGGCCGAAAAATTGGCGGAAAAGGACTTTTTTCTGAAAAGGGAGATCGCTTACCAAATTGGTTCCAATTATTATACGCTCACCGACTATGTGGTTGCCATTTATTACCTCCGTAAAGCCGTCAACCTGACCAATTCCGCCGATTCCCTTCAGGCCCGGATCACCATGTACAATACACTGGGGTTGGCCTATCTGAATTTGAATAAGCTTGATTCTGCAAAAATCAATCTGCACCAGGCGCTTGATTATGCCATCCGGACCAATTCCCAGGGTTGGGTGGCAAATGCGAGCGGAAACCTCGGCCATGTTTACATGTTGCAAGGGGAGGTAGACAAAGGCGAAGCGCTTCTTGTCAAGGACAAAGAAATCAGTCTGCAAATTGGTGCCAAAAGTCCTGCCGCCGGCGCTTTCATGGAGTTGGCCAATATTAATTTCAACAAAGGGAAGGTTGATCTGGCAGCAAAACAATTAGACTCTGCCATTCTGCTCATGAACAACATGATGCCATTCCATCGGAAAGGAGTCATGTACCCGCTCCTAAGCAAAATCTCCGCCTACAAAGGTCGCTGGCAGGACGCAGCCAGATATATGGACTCTACGCTGGTCGTTCTGGACAGCCTGACCCGACTCGACAATGCGGTGCAAATGCTACGCTTAAAACAATTGATGGAATTGCAGGAATCGAGGGTGGAAATTGCTCAAAGAGAAGTGAGTATCCGCAAAAAAACGATGCAGGGGTATGTCATGATCGCGGGGTTGCTTTTCGCACTGATCGCCGGGGTACTTGTGTACAGGCAAAAGCGAAAAGCCGATAGCGCCAAAAAACGCTCCGATGAGTTGCTGCTCAATATACTGCCCAAGGACGTGGCGGAAGAGATGAAAACAATGGGCGTTTCACGCGCCAGACGGTTTGAGGAAACGACCATCCTGTTTTGTGATTTTAAGAATTTCACGCTTTACTCCGAGGAAATGCCACCGGAGTCTGTTGTCCAAATTTTAAACCATTACTTCATGGCTTTTGATTCCGTCGTTAACTCCCTGGGACTGGAAAAGATCAAAACCGTTGGCGATGCCTATATATGTGCTTCGGGTCTGCCCGCTCCGGACCCCAGACATGCGGAAAAAACAGTACTCAGTGCCCTCAAAATTCAGGAAATCATGCAAAAAAGTCCGGCAGGCTGGCAGTTGCGTGTCGGTATACATAGCGGACCGGTGGTGGCAGGCATTGTGGGCATCAAAAAATTCGCCTATGATGTGTGGGGCGACACCGTAAACACCGCCGCCCGGATGGAACAACACGCGGAAACCGGCAAAGTAAATATATCACAGGCAACCTATGAACTGGTTAAAGACAAGTTCCAATGTACTCACCGGGGCAAACTGGAGGTCAAACACAAGGGTGAAATGGATATGTATTACGTGGAAAGTATCCTCGCAGAAAAGTGAAAGATGCTTAGGGCGTCCTCCCTATAGTTGTAAACGATAGCCCTGAAGAAAAATAAAAAAGGCCAACTATCTGCTCAGCAGACAGTTGGCCTTTTAACTTGTTGATCAACCCGCCGTCGCCCCGAGAACTCGGGATTGCGGTTGGGGTAGAACCCGCCGTCGCCCCGAGAACTCGGGGCTATGGCGGGTAAAGTGGAGCTGGCGGGACTCGAACCCGCGTCCGGACAAAGCGTCGCAACGCCTTCTACATGCTTATTCACTGCTTAGGTTTTCGAGCACAAGACTGGTTCAGTGACCCACACATTTGCGCCTTATCTCCTGAGTTTCGCCTGGCGTTCGGAGCATCCCGACAGACTATCCTGAAAAAAATTTGATGCGCGGCGGCTACTATCAGAAATCGAAAGCAAAAAGGGAAACGCTGAGCGTTGCTCTTACGCGGCACAAAAGCGTCCTAATTCGCTTGAATTAGGCAGCCATAGCGTACTGGTATTCGCCAGTTACATTTTGGTCGTTGTTTTTTGAGGGGTAACCGACCATGCCCCTGCATGCTTACGAAACGACTACACCTTCCCGTCAATACCAAAGCAGCCCCTTTACCCGCCATAGCCCCGAGTTCTCGGGGCGACGGCGGTTTTTTTTTACTTACCGAAATTCTTTTCAAAATAACGGCAATTCTTCAATTTTCACCAGCCTTCGCCTTAAACGGGCTATGGCAGGTTAAGTAACGGCAGATTTTTATCAATCACAAAGATAAACCCCAAACACGGTGTAAAGTTCGGTCTGTAACACTTTTGTTTTATTTTTTGCTGCGTCTGTTCACGAAGTACGGAGCCGCAGCATTCTGGCGCAACTTCTAATTTTTTCAACAAAAGACTTTATGACAAACGCATTACCTCGCTCTATGTCGGGGCTTCTCTCCATTTGCCTTGGCTGCCTCAGCTTCATCGTTGCCGCCCAATCTCCCGCTCTGTTGCGCGACATCAACACCCTTCAAGCCAGTAGCAGCCCGAATGGCCTCCAAACCGCCAACAACTTTGTTTATTTCAACGCCGACGATGGTGTGCACGGCCGTGAACTCTGGAAATCCGATGGCACCGAAGCCGGTACTGAAATGGTCCGGGACATTGCTTCCGGGGAGGAAGATTCCAATCCCGAAAACTTCTGTAACGTCAACGGAACAGTATTTTTTACCGCCACAACGCCGCAGTATGGCACCGAGCTTTGGAAAACCGATGGCACACCAGCAGGCACGGTACTCGTGGCCGATCTATTGGCGGGCTTCACTGGCAGCAACCCAGAAAACCTTGTTTCCTGCAATGGCAAGATTTTTTTTACCGTAAAGCTGTCTCCCGGGCTGGCAGAAGATATCCGGCTCTTTGTTTCTGATGGCACTGCCAACGGAACGGTAGAGATCGTGTCTCCTGATGCCGTCAACCTTTTTGCCCCCAAAAACCTGCTTTCCATGTGGAACACGCTGTATTTCGCAACCAGACATGGCATCGATGGCGAAGAATTGTGGCAAACCGATGGGACGCTCGCTGGTACGAAAATGGTCAGAAACCTGAACCCCAACGCTTTTTCGAGCAGTAACCCCGACCACCTTTGCACTGATGGTATTGACCTCTATTTTTCAGCCGACGATGGCACCGGCCGCCAGATGTGGCAGTACAAACCCGCCAACAACCATATGTTGCGCCGCAGCAATTTGCAACTTCAAAACGGCAACGTTTTCGGGGAAGTCGTCTGGCACTTCAGCAATGCCATCTTCTTCACGGCGGCCTCTCTAGCCCCCGCTCCTGCCGGCTACGAACTGTATCGGCTGAACAGTGCCGCGCCCAATGGGGCCACCAAAATTACCGGCGCGAGCAAAGTGGGAAACCTCAAAATGATGGGCCTGAAATTGTGTTTTACGCAGGCACTCACAAATGGCCCTAGACTATCGTATGTACTGAGCAACAGCAACAGTGCGGTGACGCTCAAAACCTTCGCGTTAATACCGAACGGAGATTATCCCATGCCGGAAGGCTTTGTGGTTGCCAACAGCAAATTGTTTTTTACCGCAGTAACCGCCGCCAATGGCCGCGAACTTTGGAAATCGAATGGTACCGCAGCCGGGACGGTTATTATGGCCGACTACACCCCAGGCGCGAACGGGTCGGATTTTTCCAATTTGTGCTGGTACTCTAACAAGATACTCTTTGGCTGTAAGGGCGTGGATGGCAACGAGCTGCGCAGCACAGACGGAACTGCCATCACAACGATAAGCGACATCAGTCATGGGGATTCCAATCCTGAAGGCTTTGTGAAAATGGACAACACGACCTATTTCTCTGCCAATGAGGGCATACATGGTGCTGAGCTTTGGAAAACGGACGGTACGACGGGTGGGACGGTGCTTCTCTCGGATATTTATTCGGGTGCCAAAGGCTCCTCACCAAGCGATTTTTTGGTTGTAACAGCCTCCAACGGTGCAAAAACCCTCTTTTTTGTTGCTTTTGATGCTGGTACCGGCCGCGAACTCTATAAGTTGGAAAACACCCCGAACGCGGTTCCAGTGCGTATCTCCGACATCGTGGCAGGGGCCGGAGGGAGCAATATCGGGAATTTGACCAACGTCAATGGCACTTTGCATTTCACTGCTACAAACGGTGTATGGGGCGACCGCATTTACAAAGTAAACACTGCCCGAACAGGTGTTGAAACAACCGGTGGGAACATCCTTTTTGCCGATAATCTGGTTGCAAAAGGAAGCATCCTTTTTTTTACTCAAAAATCGCTTGGAGATGAGCCAATGCTTTGTAAATTAGTAGGCGGTGCAACCAGTACCATCAAAATCTTTGTGCCCAACTGGAACCCGCGTAACCTAACGTTAGTGGGCAACTACCTGTATTTCAGTGCTGGCGATGCGCAGCGTGGGCGCGAACTTTGGAGAACGAACGCCGCAGCCACCACTGCCATTCCTATATCCGACATCAGGCCTGGTTTAAACAGCTCAAACCCTGCAAACCTGACCAATTTCAATGGGGTTCTTCACTTTACGGCCCAAACAGATAATCTAAACGTGGGGCCTCAAATTTTCAAAACAAACGCGGCATTAACTGGAGTTGTGGCTATTGGCGGCCCCGTGTCCTGGGCTTTTGATCTGAAAGTAGCAGGAAACCGGCTATTCTTCTTCCAGACCATACCAGGAGAGGTCAGCGTCAAGCTTTGCATATTGGAAAATGGCATAGCAACACCGATCAAGTCATTCGGTCCCCTCGAAGGGGTGCTCCCCGTCTCTAAGATTGGGATGACCGTTGCCGGCAGCAATGTTTACTTCGGCGCATATACATCCGAAAATGGTATTGAACTCTGGAAATCGAATGGCACCGAAGCGGGCACCGTGTTCCTTAGTGACATCCGTCCGGGCGCGATCGGTTGTAACCTCCTTGAAATGCGCCTTGCCGGATCAGATATTTACCTTTCCGCACACAATCTCGCATACGCGCAAGAGCCTTGGAAGATTGCCGATGCCACTGCTTTGGACGATGGCGGCGATGAACGCAGTGAAATCGTGGCCATTGCCCCAGCCATGGGCCTGAGGGTGTGGCCCAACCCAGGCAGCGATTATGTGCAGGTGGAATTTCCGAAAAACAATATGGCAGGTACCATCAGCTTGGCGACGCTCTCCGGTCAAATCCTTCGATCCGTACAAATTTCGGAAGGAGAGCGGAGTGCTCAAATGGATCTCCAGGATTTGCCCAGAGGCTTGTACATGCTTCGTTTTGCACAGCCTGATGGCGAGGTCTTGGTCCAAAAAGTCGTGTTACAGTAAGGCTGTTAAGTATATTCACCTAGTCATAATTGAGGCTGTCTCACAAGTATATTCTGGACAGGATTTACAAGGTTTACAGGATTTTAGGGCATTTATATTGCCATAATCCTGTTAATTCTGTCAATCCTGTCTGATAAAAACACTTGTGAGACAGTCTCAATTGCTTTTTGTTCGCTCCCAGGGCTTGCTCGGCTTGTGAAAAACTGTGTGAGAAAGACCTACCTTTACACCCGCTTTTTGTGAGCGTGTACCTTGGAGCGCCACCTAATCCATCGTGCATAATGAATTGAAAATCAATATAACGTGCCAAATATAACCGTCAAGATCGGCATCATCCGAGAAGGCAAAATCCCACCCGATGCCCGCTCTCCCCTTACCCCCGAACAGTGCGCCGAAGCCCAGGTCGAATTGCCCCTCCGAATCGTGGTGCAGCCTTCTCCCGTGCGGTGTTTCAAAGACGAAGAGTTCAAAAAACATGGCATTAATCTACAGGAAGACCTTTCTGATTGTGATATTCTGTTGGGGGTAAAAGAAGTGCCCATTGAAAAACTCATTCCCGGAAAAACCTACCTCTTTTTTTCCCATACCATCAAAAAACAGGCCTACAACCGTCCGCTGTTGCAGGCCATTTTGGAGAAAAAAATACGGCTCATTGATTATGAAGTATTGACCGATGAAAAGGGTGAACGCTTGATCGCTTTTGGTTTTTATGCAGGCATTGTCGGGGCGCACAACGGGCTTTGGACTTGGGGCAAGCGTACGGGAGCCTTTTCACTTCCCCGTCTCTGCGAAAGCCATGATTATGCCGAGGTATTGGAGGTCTACGAACGCCTTCAACTGCCAGCGTTGCGGATCGTTCTGACTGGTGGAGGGCGTGTTTCTTCGGGCGCAGCAAAGAATTTAAAGGATATGGGAATTGAACAGGTTTCTCCGAATGATTTTCTTGAAAATCAATATGATACGGCAATTTTTACACAATTAAAAGCCGAGGATTATGTGGCGCACCGTGAAGGAAAACCCTTTGACAAAAATCATTTTTATGCTCATGGAAATGAATATATCAGCACTTTTAACCGTTTCTGGCCCCTGACGGACATCTTTATGAACGGCATTTTTTACGACAAAAAAGCCCCGATGTTTTTTACGGTAGAGGACATGCAGCGACCGGATTTTCGCCCAAAGGTCATTGCCGACATTACCTGCGACCTGATGCCGGCATCTTCGGTGCCGAGCACCATCCGGGCCACTAAAATTGCCGACCCGGTGTATGGCTTTGATCCGATAAACGGCGTTGAGATACCGCCTTTCCATTCAGCGGGAGTGGACATGATGACCATTGACAACCTCCCTTCTGAACTGCCCCGCGATGCCTCGGCGTTTTTTGGCCGTCAGTTGTTAGAGCGGATTTTACCTGAACTCTTGAAAGGCCGTGAAAGTGCCGCCATTTGCCGGGGCATGATTGCAGAAAAAGGCGCTTTGACCGAAGAGTTTGCGTACCTTGAAGACTATGTCAAAGGTCAGTGAAGGAGTATTAGGAACGCGGCACCAATAACTAAGCCCTTGGAAATAGTTTTGAATATATTTACCCCTGGTTATTGAAACAAAAACTACTGCCAGTGGCCCGTACTTTACTTCTTTTCTGTTTGCTTGCGTTTCAAGTACACGAAGCCCAAAGCCAATCTCTTGACTCGCTTCGGGTCAATGTGGATGCACAAAGCCAGCCCTTGTCGAGTATACTCCAAAACCTGGAATCCCAACACCAAATTCGGTTTTTTTACCCTGAAAATTTGTTGCCAACCAAACCGTTCAGCATCCGCTTGAGCAATATGACCTTGCCGGAAACTTTGCGTAATTTGTTGAAAGACACAGGCTTGGGCTTCTTTTTTTATCGTGACTATGGAGTAGCCATCGCCAAGGCGACAACGATTGAAACGGATTTCGCAGCCGGATACTACGCTGCTTTGCAGGAACTCCGAAAACCTGCCGAACCGGTGGATGAATCGGAGAAAAGCGCAGAATCTTTCGTCCTGGGTGATCCGAATAACATTAGTCCTGATGGGGAGGCACAAGCCAAAGGCCAAGTGCTGGATGCCCTGACTGGCGACGGGGTGAGCAGAGCGGTGCTTTATTGGTCAAATTTGCCTGTAACAGCCGACGGACGTGGAAACTTCGAAATCAAGGTTCGGGCAGGCGAACATAAAGTGCGGGTAGAACGGCTGGGCTACGAACCTTTTGAGGTGACCGTAAAAGTGTACAGTGACGGCCAACTGTCCCTGCGCATGACGGCTGCAAATACCGTACTGGCAGAAGCGGTAGTGAAAGCGAAAGCGACGGATGCCAACGTTAGCTCAGCGCGCATCGGCGTGGTGAATCTCGACCCAAAAGCCCTCAAAAAGCTGCCCACTCTGATGGGCGAAGTGGACGTGGTGCGCAGTCTCTTGCTTATCACGGGCGTAACTTCAGCAGGCGAAGGTGCCGCAGGATTCAACGTACGGGGGGGAGAAATTGACCAAAATCTCATGCTCCAGGACGAGGTGGTGTTGTTCAATTCAAGCCATGCGCTGGGCTTCTTTAGTACGTACAATGCGGACTTGGTTCAAGGCATTGAGTTGTACAAAAGCATTATTCCGGCGCAATATGGCGGGCGTTTGGCCTCCATTCTCGATGTGCAAATGCGCGACGGAGATTTTGAAAAATGGAAAATAAAAGGCGGTATCGGGCCCGTGAGTGGGCGACTGAGCGTAGAAGGCCCCGTGTTGAAAAACAAGGCTTCGATAATCGGGGGGGTACGGGCTTCGTACTCGGACTGGATTTTGGGCCTTTCCAAAAAACTTGAACTGAAGCGCAGTTCAGCATCATTTTACGACGCGAACCTTCGGTACACCCATCGGCTGAACACTAAAAATACAATCATCGCTTCGGGTTATGTAGCGGCAGATGAGTTTGTGTATAACAATAGTTTTGGCTTTGATTACCAAACCGCCGGGGGGCAAATGACCTACAAACATTTCTGGGGAGAAAAGGCTGTTTCACGGCTTTCATTAGTGGTCAGCGACTACAAAAGCACCCAAACCGATTTTGAGGGCGCCGATGCCGGCACCTTGCAAAATGGCATTCAATATTTCAAAATCAAGGAACATCTCACCCTCCATCGCGGCCGTAAATTGCAGCTGGATGCTGGCGCAGAATCCATTTTATATCGGATACGGCCTGGAGATAAAAAGCCGCTAGGCGAAGCATCCGTCATTTCCACAAAAAGCCTGGAACGCGAAACAGGCCTGGAAATGGCACTTTTTGGCAATGCCGAATGGAAAGCATCCTCGAATTGGCTCATAGTTGGCGGGCTACGGGTGAATCACTACCGCTTTTTAGGCCCTAAAACGGTCTTTGGTTATGATCCAGTCATTTCTCCGCAAACGCTTACCGACACCTTGCACTACGGGGCGGGTAAAACTATTGCCAAATATTGGAGTATCGAACCGCGCTTTTCGGCGCGATATCGGTTAAATCCCTTCAATTCCGTAAAGGCGGGTTATAGCAGAACGAGCCAGTTTGTGAACCAGATCTTCAACACAGACTCGCCCACCCCCACGAGTCAATACCAACTGAGCAGCAATTATTTGGAGCCGTTTCGGGCACACAATATTGCCTTAGGGTATTTCCGAAACACACAAAAAAACGAATGGGAGTTTGCTACTGAATTGTTTTATCGGGCGATTGATCGGCTCTGGGATTACAGGGACTTTGCAAAACTGGTTGCGAACGAAACACTCGAAACGGAAATCAGATTTGGTAAAGGCCGCGCCTACGGATTCGAGTGTAGTGCCAAGACTACCCGGCCGCTGTACAATGGCCAGATTGGCTACACCTACTCACGGGCTGAGCGCAAAGTGTCGGGCATCAGCCGAGGAGTGTGGTATCCAAGCAATTTTGACAAACCCCATATCCTCAATGTGGTGTTCAATTACCAACCCAGCCAACGCCACACCTGGACGTTTCAGTTCACTTATAGCACGGGTCGCCCAACGACCGCTCCGCTGACGAGTTATCGTTTGAACAACAACATCATCGTGCCAGTGTACGCTCCGCGCAATCAGGTGCGTATCCCGGATTATCATCGCCTGGATATTTCATACACCATTGGCCGGGGGTACAACAAACGAAAGACCTTCAGAACCTCCTGGAATTTCTCGATTTACAATGTTTATGCGCGGAAAAACGCCTTTTCTGTGTTCTTTGAACAGAGTATTTATCAGCAGCCAGTAGCCAAAAGACTTGCTATTTTAGGTACGGTGTTCCCGGCGATTACCCTAAATATTGAAACGATATGAGCTCAATCAACAAAAGTGCAGCCCACTTTACCTACCTGCTTTTACTCCCAGTTTTGCTGGCACTCGCTGCCTGTGTGGATAAAATCGACCTGCCACGACCAGATGTGCCAGACATTGGAATGTTGGTGCAAGGCAGACTGCTTTATGGTAAACCGGGCATCGTACAAGCGGAGGTTTTTGAACTGTATACCCTCAGCAGCAATGTACCCAGGCCCATCGGCGGAGCAAAAGTGGTGCTGGAAGACGATCAAGGCCGAACGCTTGAGCTTTTTTCCAATGCCTTAGGCGCGTATTTCCACGACCTGAGTCCAGATGACCCCAATTTCCCAATTGGTATTGATCGACGGTATCGCCTCAACGTATCGCTACCAAATGGTCGAAAATACCAATCGGCCTGGGAAATGATGCAGCCAGCACCAAAGCCAGAAAATATTACGGTCGCTTTTGCTGAACGCGAGGTTTTGGATAATATCGGGCAATTGACCATGGAGCGGGTTGCAAAATTCGGCATAAGCACCCCGCTTATTGCCCAAAATTCAACGAAGTCAGCCTATTTCCGTTGGGAGTTGGATCAAGGCTTTAAACTGACTGACCTGCCGGGAGGGAACCCTGCGCTTTCAAAAACCTGCTATGTTTTGCGCAAATTGCTGGCCGAAAATGTTTTTGCTTTCAATGGCCCCACAGCCGGGCAAACGCGATTGGACAACTATTTTTTAGCGGAAACTCCCGTGGATCATCGTTTTTCTGAAGGGTTCTATATCATTGTTTACCAGCAATCAATTTCGGAAAATGCCTATGGCTATTTTGATGAATTGTATTTGTTGCTTTCCAAAAAAGGCACCTTGTTTGACCCGCCTGCGGGGTCTATTCGCTCTAATATTATGGGCTTGAACGAACCTGAGGAGCTGGTGTACGGTTTTTTCTACGCAGCCCAACAAGATACCCTGCGGCGCTATGTTTCGCCTGTAGAAGCTGGCAGCCCTGATTTCTATTGTCCACTACCTCCTGTGAATGGCGAAGCACCTCGACCAACCGCCTGTGATGATTGCCTTTTAGACTTGGGGGCAAGGCTTGAACGGCCGGTATGGTGGGTGCTTTGAGGCAAAACCAGAAGTAATTTAAGTATGACTTATAAACAATTTGTACCTCAAACATTCCTGTTTTTACTGCTTGCCTTTTCGGCCTGCATAGACAAAATCGAATTGCCACGCCCGGTTGTACCCGACGTGGGCATGCTGGTGCAGGGCAAATTACGCTTAGGGCACCCGAGTACTGTTTCGGTGAATGTTTTCGAACTCTACACCTTGAGCAGCAATGTGCCAAAGCCCATAAGCGGAGCAAATGTAGTTTTGGAAGATGATGAAGGCCATACCCTCCCACTCGGGTCTAATGCAGCGGGTAGTTATTTGCAGGAATTTAACCCCGATGACCCGAATTTTCCAATTTCCACGGGTCGGCAATACCGCCTAAAGGTGTCATTGCCCAATGGCCGGAAGTATCAATCCGCTTGGGAGATGCTCCAGCCAGCCCCCAAGCCAGAGTACGTGGAAGTCGCTTTTGCCGAACAAGAATTTTTGGACAATCAGGGCATCCTTGTGATGGATACGTTTGCAAGATTCAGCATCAACACGCCCTTAACAACGCTTCTTTCCACCAAGCCCGCACGGTTACGTTGGGAGCTTGATCAAGGGTATAAACTGACCGACAATCCGGGAAAAACTTGTTTCGTGGTGCGCAAATTTATTGACGAAAATGTATTCATATTCAATGGGGTCAGTGCAGGAAAAAGCAGTCTGGATCACTATTTTTTGGCAGATACCCGCGTAGACGCTCGCATGGCCGAGGGTTTTTACTTTCTTGTTTATCAGCAAGCTATTACGGAAAATGCCTTCGGCTATTTTGAGGAGTTATACCAGTTGCTTTCCAAAAAAGGGACGCTCTTTGATCCGCCCGCAGGAGCTATCCGAACCAATATTGCGAGCCTGAATGAACCGGATGAATTGACGTATGGTTTTTTCTATGTGGCGCAACAAGACACCGTGCGAGTATATATATCGCCTGAAATGGCTGGAAGTCCTAGTTTTCAATGCCCGCTTCCGCCCCGCATCGGTCCCGGCCCGCCACCCAATCCCTGTGATG
The DNA here is from genome assembly GCA_964589365.1 of uncultured Saprospiraceae bacterium. GTDB lineage: Bacteria > Bacteroidota > Bacteroidia > Chitinophagales > Saprospiraceae > M3007. The sequence continues at coordinate 16,909 of CAZPTQ010000041.1, read as the reverse complement.
ATTGCCTTTTAGATTTAGGCGCAAGGCTTGAACGGCCCTATTGGTGGGCGTTTTAACTAACCTGGCGAAATGAATTTCGCCCTACTTTGTTTTCCATGATTCGCAGCCTTTTTCTTTGCATCAACCTCTTTGCCAACCTTTCCCTTTCCGCCATTGCGCCGCTGGATGCGGCTTTGGTGCATTTTGACAAATCATTTTATGTGAGCGGCGAAGTCGTTTGGTACAAACTTTATTTGCCCGCTTCGGCACAAGGCAAGGATTTTTCAGTTCAAGTTGTAGTGGTAAACGGGGGAGGGGTTTCAGTAGGTAAAATGTTTTTGGCGGTAGAAAAAAATGCCAGTTGCCAAGGGCATTTTTCGTTGCCTTTTAATGCGGAGTCTGGGGTTTATACCTTTGTTTTTACGGCCTCACGCAAAGATGGCACCACAGACGAGCTGCTCAGGGCTAGTATTCCGGTGTACAACGACCTGAATATAACGGTCGAAAAAACAGCAGTGCAACCAGTCTCAGTCGGCACCCCGACAAACCCTCCCAATGAATTAAAGGTGTCTGTTCAGGTGGTCAGTGATGGATTGCCAGCGCCGCGCCAAACCGTTCGGCTTAAAATCAATGTGGCGGACCAAATGGGTAATCCTGTGTCTGCTGAAGGTTCAGCAAGCGTTACCGATGATGAACTTTGTGGCGGGAAAGTACTATTTGCAGACAATTTTCAAATGGGCGGGACGGTAACTAGCGGGGCAGAATGGCTTCCTGGTGTTTATCTAAGTGGTCTGGTCAAATCCAATTTTGGGAATCTGATGACCTCTTCTCTCCTTCCGGTGCTTGATTTAGAAACGCACCAATTGTATTTTACCAAATCTGCCCAGGGCGTTTTTACCCTACAAATGCCGGCATTTACAGGAGTACATCGATTGCAAATGGTTGGTGTGGTGGAAGAGCCGTTTAAAGTGACCTGGAATGAAGCGATGAACAAATCTTCTAAGCAACAACTGGCCTATACAGCGGGTATTTTGCAGTATTTAGACCTTAGTCGGAAGCGAAAAAAAATATACCAGTTTTATGGTCTCCAGGATACGGAGCTAAAATTGCAAGCTGCGGCGCTAAAACCCATCGAATGGAAAGGCAAGCAGTTTTATAAAGTGCAGAACTATGAGCGATTTCCCGATTTGGCCACTTTTTTTCAGGAAATAATCTGGAGGGTCAAGTTTGTAATGAAAGGCGAACGTTTTACGGCAAAGATGTATAATGTGGAAACGCACACGGACTTTGAGGAGCCGCCACTTTTTATTGTGGACGAAAAGGCAACGTACGATGCAGATTTTATCGCCAAACTCGACCCGGCGGGAATCGAGACCATTGAACTACTTTTTGAGCCAAAACTCATGCGCAAGTATTATCCGGCCATCGGAGGCGGTGGGGTAGTGCGGATCAAAACACTTTTGGGCAATCAGTCTTTACCAGCGGAAAAGGAAAGTGAAATTATATCCTTGTCCGGGCTTTCTTTGCCTGCGACATTTCCAGTAGTTCAGCCCAATGCTGCCGAACCGATTTTGCATCCCGTGGTTTTTTGGCAGCCTTCATTTACAACCGATAAAAATGGTGCGTATGTGCTCAGTTTTGTTCAGACCGATGATCGGAGTACTTTTTGCGCAGAGGTGCTTGTGCAAGGCCCCGATGGGCGGCGAGGATATGCACGGTTTTGCTACAAAGTGGAATGAAAGCGATTTTAAGACAGCAACACGAGCAAAAACTGTAACACCATAAGCCCGTCAATGAGCGGTTTTTGCCAAAGCTGCCAAGCCGATTTTTGCAACAAATAACGAAGCCACCAAGCGCTGAAGCCCAAAGAAAGCAGCAGACCTGTGGCCTTGGAGAATCCGTAAACGCCGTAGTAAAGATTGGTGCAGATGCATATTCCGGCACAGGCTAAACTCCAGTAAATCAAGATGAAAGACTTGTTCGTGCCGAGCCTGCTTGCCAATGTGCTCAGGCCCTTGTCTTGGTCATATACCGAATCGCTGAGGTCGTAGGCTAAGGCCAACGCGAAGATAAATGCCGCTCTTCCAAGGAACAGGAATGGCAATTCTGGCCATTGCGCAGGAGATGTTGGCAATACCACGGTCACCCAAGTCCAGGCAAGCGCAACCGTAAGTGGTTTGGCGATAGTGTGACCCCGCAAACCTGAATTGCCAGGTCGTTGAAAACCATAATAAGCCAGCCAAAACAATACTGGTACTAAGAGGGCCAACTGCTCTCCCGGTCTCGGCGACAAATCAACCAGCAACACCAAAAAGCAAATTCCAGCGATCACGCCCATGCTCCATGCCAGGGCTCGATACCCTGTGTTGGGATGGGTACAATGATAGCCAAATACCGTCCCACAAAATACAAACCCTTCCATCCAGCCTGGCGTGAGCGGGAGGCCGAGCAACAAACGCGTTTGTGCCAGCAGGGTTACGGCGCAGAAAGCCACCCAAAAAAGTTGAAAAAATGGACGCAGTTGCTTCATTAAACTGGGTGGGATGATGGCTATTCAAACAGCCACCAATGCAAGATGCCGAAAATCGTGCCCACAATGGCGCCAAGCATCACCTCGTTTTTTTTATGTCTTCCCAGCACAACACGCGACCACCCGATGAAAGGTGCAAAGGCCAGTAATCCGAGGCCAATCCAAAAATGGACGGGAAGCACCAGAAAACTTACATAATAGCCCATGACGGTATGCTGGGAGATTTTGATTTTGGTGTTGATGGCATAGCATACGGCAATCAACAATCCAAAAAAAAGTGTATCGCCAATGAAGGGCTGCTTAATCAGGTATAATATAGTAGCAGCTACCAAAACCAGTGCCAGTATAGGCTGGTAAATATTTTCCGAACGCTGCTTTTTCAAGGATACATCCCAATTGGATATCAAGCCTCGCTTTTTCCTGAAATACAGGAATATCACCATAATGATGATGCAACTGGCAATGGCAATCAGGATGGACAGCGAGGCTTCGAAACCGAGTTTGCGAATCGTTAGCCAGGCCAGGACTAAGGGTAGTAATAAAAATGGGTGGCCTATGGCGGAGATTATTGCGGCTGTTTGTTTAGTCATGGATTTGTGTGGGACAAGGCAAAGACATTTAGTTATTCGCGATGTTTGCTTGCATCAAATCAAGGTCTATGTCTTTGCCAATACACGGCTGGTGTGATGATTGGTGTTTGACCAATGTTTCCAATCGTGAAATCATTAGTGTTCCCGGTAATGAGAAAATCGGCAGATGCTTCAAGCGCCAGTTCGAGAAACATATCATCGTCTGGGTCGTTCAAAAGTTGAACCCGCTGGGACGGCAAAAATGTCCTCGCATTTTCTTTGATATAAGCCAAAGCCTTTTGAGCATTTGGCAAAAAGCCCCGCACTTTTCGGAATTTTTCACGGCCGAGTACATCTTCATACTCCTCCAAAACCGCCGCTGACACACATAATTCCACGCGGTTTTCCATAACCAATTCTTCCACAATTTTGCCAGGGAAGCCGTCAGAAATCATGGCTGAAACGAGCACATTGGTATCAATGACGAGCCTTTGCATTACGGACGGCTTTTATTTCGGCATTGATTTCTGCAAGCGTCATTTTATCCAGCCCTGCTTTTGATGCGCTCTGTCGCGCCTTGCGCAAGGCTTGCAAGGCCAATTCCTTTTTGAGTTTTTTGAGCAACTCTTCCAAGGTGAGCGGGCTTTCGGTGAAGCCGTATTGCAAGAATTGCTGTTCGCTGAGTGTGATGCTTATGGTACGCATGATTTCAAATTTTGATCAAAAGTAAGGGATTTTCAATTCCTTAATGCCCACCAATGAGGATATACACGTTGCGCTACGCCAGTTCTTTTTGAAAAGAAACCAAATCAAGTTTTGCCAACCGCCGAGCCTGATTCATTGTGAGCCGCCCTGTGGCATAGAGATAAATTGCAATTTCCAATCTCAACTCTTCCGCCGAAATGTTTGCTTGCTGCAATACTTCGCTTGTGATGACGAGGTTGGCCATACTTGTATGATTTTGGACTTCAAAGGTATGATTGGCTTTTGACCTCTACTCATTTTCAGGTACTTTAGTTATGGGTGAGTTCTCTGGGTATATTTTATTGAAAATTTGCCCTAATAAAAGCGGAATAAAACGACAGAATTCTAAAATGAAGGTAGAATTTCTAATGCTCAAATATCCTGAATCAATTTTTTGCAAATTGAGATGAAGAGACAGATTTTTTTGAATCATTTGAATAAAATCATTTCCATCTTTATTTTTACTCACACAGCCTCCATTATGGACAAACGCGTTTCGAATCTTTCGATAGCCTTGCATATCTTCGAATATTATCTTCATATCGGACAAATCAAGACTTAAAGCCTTTTCAAGATATTTTTGAATTCTTTGAATGTCATCATTTCCCTTTAAGTCTGAATGTCTGATTTTTGTATCTTGGTGGTGAGAAGCAAATTCATCTATTAAGGTCGTAAGTTTTAATTCAAGAAAGCTGTAAAGTGAAATAAAGATTGAGTGATATAGAATCCTTGGTGCAAAACTCAATTTTTCAAGTTCATTTATGGGTCCTGAATAGCCCATAAACTCACCATTAATACCTTCTTCTGCTACAACCTCGGATTCTACTTCAAGTCTTTCAGACGCTATTTTGGCATCAACGAATTGATAGAAATGAATAAAGCCCTCCATTTGGAGACCTAATTCAAACAAGAATTGGCTTTGTCTAGAATATTCTATTACTCCATTAAACATTGGTAAAAAGAATTGTATTATTTAATTCCGCAACGGCTTCCCATGCTCCAGCATATACTGTATCCGCTCCAGCGTTTTTGGCTCCCCACAAAGCGAGAGAAACGCATCGCGCTCAATGTCCAACAAATACTGCTCACTCACCTGTTGCGAACTGGTAAGGTCGCCGCCACAGAGCACCCAAGCCACCTTTTTAGCAATGAGGATGTCGTGCTCGGAGGCGTAGTTGCCGAGTTTGAGCGAGTGCGCAGCGACGTAAAGCGCCCCCAATCCTGTGCGACCAAGCACAGTGATGTCCTTGCGTTGAATGGGCATCACATAGTCGTCGGCAAGTTCCAGCACCTTCTTTTTGGCTTCGCTGATGTTGCGGGCGGCGTTATGAACGACCGAATCTTTTTGGGCCGTCAAGTAGCCGTAGTTGAAGGCCTCGTAAGCCGAAGTCGCCACCTGCGCCGTAGCAATGGTCTTGAACCGGTCAATCAAACGCGGGATTTGCACGTCGCCTTCTTTAGAGATTTCATCTGAAAGTCGCAACGCAAACTCTTTCGTGCCGCCGCCGCCAGGGATGATACCCACCCCAACTTCCACCAGGCCAATATAACTTTCTGCTGCCGCAACCACAGAATCTGCGTGCATCGAAAACTCACAGCCGCCACCAAACACATAGCCCTGCGTGGCGATCACCACCGGTATAGACGAGTAGCGGATGCGCATCGAGGTCTGCTGGAACACATTGGTTGCCATGTTCAGTTCGTCCCAGTTTTGTTCATAAGCCATCATCGCCACCATCATCAGGTTGGCGCCGACGGTGAACTGCTGGGCGTTGTTGCCGATCACCACGCCTTTCCAGCCCTCCTCTTCCGCAATCTGAATCGAGTCGTTGATGCCGCGTAAAATCCCCTCTCCGATGGCATTCATTTTGGAGTGGAATTCGAGGCAAAGCACTCCGTCGCCGAGGTCGTGCAAGGTGCATTCCGAGTTGGTGTACACAGGTTTTTTCGAGCGATAGGCATCGAGTATTACAAATGATTCTCCACCTGGCAGTTCCTCGTATTTTTTGGACAAAGGATTGTAACACAGCCGTTTGCCCGCCTCGGTTTTGTAAAATGTGGTGTTGCCAGCCGCCAGCATTTCCTTCACCCAGGCGCCGATTTTTTCGCCTTGTTTTTCGGCGAGTTCCACGCATTCGGCCACACCCGCCATATCCCAATACTGGAACGGCCCGACTTCCCAGGCAAAGCCTGCGCGGAGCGCATCGTCAATGGCAAAGGCCGTGTCGGAAATTTCCGGGACGCGGTTGGAAACATAAGCGAACAAGCCGAGGAAAGAACGTTGCAGCATCTCGGCACCCTTATCCGTGCCTTTGAAAATTGCTTTCATGCGGCGCGGCAGCTCCTCGATCTGCTTCAGCGTGTCGAGAATGGGAAGTTTTTCTTTTTGCGGAACGGCGTATTCCAGCGTGTTGAGGTTCAAGGCCTGCACTACCGGGCGACCTTTTGCGTCTTTTTCAGCCGTTTTTTTGTAAAAACCTTGTCCTGACTTGTTTCCGAAAAACTTGTGCTCCACCAGGAAATTCAAAAATTTCGGCACCTCCATTTTTGAAATCTGCTCGTCGTCCGGGCAGTTTTGTTTCATCCCATTGATGACGTGCACCGCAGTGTCCATGCCTACAAGATCTGCCAAGCGGAACGTTCCCGTTTTCGGGCGACCAATGGCCGGGCCGGTGAGCGCATCTGCTGTATCAATGCCGAGACCGAGTTCGTGGGTAAGTTGGAAGATTTTGGCCATGGCGTACACCCCTACGCGATTGGCAATGAAGGCCGGTGTGTCTTTGCACAATACGGTTTGTTTGCCCAAATGCACGTCGCCATATTCCATGAAAAACGCGGTCACATCGGGGTCGGTATCGGCGGTCGGGATGACCTCGAACAGGCGCATATAGCGCACTGGGTTGAAAAAGTGCGTACCGCAAAAGTTCTTTTTGAAATCTTCACTACGGCCTTCTGCCATCAGGTGGATGGGAATGCCAGAGGTATTGGAGGTGACGAGCGAGCCTTTGGACCGGTGCTGCTCCACCTTTTCGTAAACCTGTTTTTTGATGTCCAAACGCTCCACCACGACCTCAATGATCCAATCATAATCCTTGATTTTCGGGAAATCGTCGTCGAAATTGCCGACTTTGATGCGGCTGGCGAACTTGTTGTCATAAAAAGGCGCGGGCTTGGCTTTTAAAGCATTGGCCAGCGAATCTGCGGCGATTTTGTTCGCCCCCCCTGCCCCCCCTGAAGGGGTAGAAGCGAGGTCGAGAAGTAAGACTTCGAGGCCACAGCCTGCGAGATGGGCGGCGATGCCGGTGCCCATGAGACCTGAACCGAGCACGGCGACTTTGCGGATGCGTTTGTTGAGCATATAATTGGGAAGCGAAAATTTGCCTGCGAAGGTAGGGGGTTTTTGATGCTCCAATTCACAATTTGCCGCACTTTTGCCGACATGAAAAAAGGAAGCAAGTTGACTTGGGATCGAACTTTCCGAAAGTTTTTAACTTTCGGAAAGTTGGCGCTGCCCCTGCTACTGCTACCGCCAACTGCCACTGCCCAAGCCGCCGACTCGCTTTTCAGCCTCCTGAAAACCGCCCCTGCCGACACCCATCGGGTCACGCTCTTGACCGATTATGCCTGGGAAATCAACGAATCAGAAACCGACCAAGCCGAAGCCAAAATTCAGGAAGCGATTACCCTGGCGCAAAAATTGGACTTCAAGCAAGGGGAAGCCACCGCTTGGAACGGCCTTGGAGTAGTTGAAGAAATCCGGGGCAACTACAAAGGGGCCGTTGCGCACTATGAAATAGCCATGGCAATTCGTCAGGGAGTGGGCGACCAGCGCGGGATCGCGAGCAGTCATGCCAACCTTGGAAACGCATACAAATCGCTGGGCGAACTGCCGACAGCCATCGGCCATTACAGGGAGAGTTTGGCGGTGTATGAAGACTTGGGCGATACTGAACGAATGGCGCGGGCCTACTCCAATATTAGTGGTGTGTTGTCTCAGGGAGGCGCCTACCCTGAGGCTTTCGAGATGTTGAATAAAGCCCGACTTTTGCTCGAAAATCGGGGCGATGTGGGCACTACCTTCAAAATTTATACGCAACTCGGCCACAATCGCTTCGACTTGGACATGTTTTTGCGGGCAAAAGAATGGTACGAGAAATCCTTGCTGCTGCGCCAAAAATTGGGCGACCCCATTGACATAGCCGACGGCCTCATGGATTTGGGCAATGCGTTGGATGAATTGGAAAACGTGGATTCCTCCAAAATAGCCGTCAAGTATTACCTGCAAGCACTTCAAATATTTCGCGAGCAGGACGATCAACCCAGTATCGGAGTGGTTTGCAACAACCTTGGCGACGGGTACAAACATCTCGGTCAATACAAGGAAGCCCTGAAATATCTGCGAGAATCTGAGCGGATTCGTTTGGAAATGGACGACGAACCGGGCCTGATGGAAACCTACAACACGCTCAACGATGTGCTGTATCGGCAGGGAAAAATCAAACTTTCGCTGCAATACCTCAAAATATATGCGGGTATTGCAGCGAAAATTGGCAATAGCAACGCTTTGATGGGCGCCTACAAAGACTATGCGCGGGCTTATGTGGATTTAGGTGATTTCGCCAAGGCTTATGCGTATCAGGTGAAATACAACGAACTGAGATTCAAAGTAATAGATGAAAACAGGTCGCAAAATATTGAAACCCAGCAAGCCCTTACCAGTGTTCAAGAACGCCAACTTGCCCTTGACCGCGAACGGAACAATGCCGCGCTGCAAGAGGCCGAACTAGCCACCACCCGCACCTTCAGGAATGCACTGCTGGGAGGAGCAGTCTTGCTAATACTTTTAGCGGGCTTGCTCTTAAACCGCAACCGGCTCCGCGCCAGAGCCAACCGCCTTTTGACCGCCCAAAACGAAACCATCGAACGCGAACGGCAACGCGCAGACATTTTGCTACAGAATATATTGCCAGAAAAAACAGCAGAAGAACTCAAAACCAATGGCACGGTGAAACCCGTTCATTATGAATCGGTTACCGTGCTATTCAGCGATTTCAAAAATTTCACAACCATCGCCGAAACCATGTCGCCAGAAGCATTGGTCAAAGAGTTGGATGAGTATTTCCGGGCTTTTGATGCCATCGTGGTGCGGCATGGGCTGGAGAAAATCAAGACCATCGGCGATGCATACATGTGTGCAGGTGGATTGCCTGAGCCAAACAGCACCCATGCCCTTGATACCGTGCGGGCCGCGATGGAAATGCAGCAAACTATTCGAGCACTAGCCGAGAAAAAAGCCGCAGCCAGACAGCCATTTTTTGAAATGCGGGTCGGGATCAACACCGGTCCTGTGGTGGCAGGTGTGGTGGGCAGTCACAAATTCGCCTACGATATCTGGGGCGACACGGTGAACACCGCAGCCCGGCTTGAACACAGCGGTGAGCCGGGAAAGATCAATATCTCAGAAACGACTTGGGAAAAAGTGCGGGGGGAGTTTAACTGTACATTCCGAGGAAAGCTCCCCGCGAAAAACAAGGGCGAGATTGCGATGTATTTTGTGGAAGTATCCAGTTGATACTTGCTACTTCAACGGGTCCCCAAAATCATAATCAATAAACACCTCATCGAGCAGCGGGTCTTCGCCGGAGCGATAGCCTTCTTTGAGGTCATAGCCCCAGAACTTGCCGAGCGTGTTCCAGTAGGTGGCGGTTGCTCCGCCGCGCGTGCTTCTAATTATATCGTAGAATGGCATGTCCAATTCGCGCTCAATCATTTTCACCAACACTTTGCCTTCTGTCTTGGAGAGGTTTTTCATGCGCTCGGTCAGGTCTTCTTTCAGTTCTTTGTGCTCAAGGCGTATGTGGCGTTTTCGTTTGCGTTTGTTCATATCCGCAGTTTCCTCCTCGATTTGCTCATAGAGCGCCACGGCTTGAACCGCATAAGGGTAGACCCTTTTGGCGGCCCAGACATAGCGGCGGAACTGTTTTTGCTCTTCCAAGTCCTTGAAATTTCGCTTGGCCACCAATCGCACCGGGTGAAGCGACATTAGGAAAGTGCTGTCGCCGTCCACAACCTCAAGGGTGGCCCATGCACCGCCGCGAGGCAGGGTGTCGGTGCGCGAAACTTGCGCGTAGGAGGGCGCAGCAAGCAAGCTTGAGAAGAGAAGGAAGAGAAGCCCGTAGTTTTTCATGTTTATTTGTTTGTCAGCCGCTTCGGACGGTATAGACCTTAAACGTAACTCGCACGTTGTTTCGTGGCTTGTTACAAAAAAGTTATTGCCGTTGCGAGGCATCACTCCTCTATGCCATCACTGTCCTCCAATATTGGGGCAGGTTTAGGTGCAGGCTGACGTGGGCTGGGCTTTGGGTCTTCTTCGATGGCTTTTGGCTCGTCAGGTGGGAGATAGGTCTTGTCCTTGGTTTCCGTGCGCTTGACGCCATATTCATCGAGGCTGTCCATCCAATTTATCGAAGTACCCCACACGTCCAACGCAAAGGGCTTCATTTTGACGGCAAAATCTTTTGCTTTTGTAGGAATAGGCTCTAAAAAAATATGGGTTTTGGATTCTGCAATCGTGGCTTCATTGATAAAATGGACCTTCGTCGCAAACCACACCAACACACTGTACACCACCACCAAAAAACCACCCATCACTACGCCTCCAGCCACTTGGTTCAGGATGCCTATATAAGCCACCCGCATCGCAGCTTCCAAACCCCGCGCAGCCGAGCGCACAATAAACATGATGATGAGCAGATTGACCAAAAAACCTGCCAAAAACATGGTAGGGTTATCGGAGTGGAACATACTCTGGAGGACGGCAGACGTGGTAGGTGCCATTTTGAACGCCAGAACAAAGCCAAAAATGTAGAGAGCGAGGTTGAAAACAGTGCTGATGATCCCTCTGGAATAGCCTTGCCAAAAGCCGTAAGCGAAGAAGGCGATAAAGCCAATGTCTATAGGCATAAGTAAGGAGTGTTACGCGCTGCAAAATTTTTGACAAAGATAGGCGATGCCGACAAAACTTCTCCAACCGTATATTTGACGCATGAAAGTTTGCTACGCTACTGCTGCCTACTACTTACTCCTATTGCTACTGGCCTCTTGTGGCAAAGACCCGATTTCCCTCCCCTCTTTTCGTGAATTGCCCAGCCCCATCGCTGAAGACCTAAGTTCGATCGCGTTTGCTGATTCGCTGCACGGATCGCTCACAGGCGGAGTGGCATGGGAAAATGGCTTTGTGATGAACACCTTTGATGGCGGGCTTACCTGGCACACCGACACGATGTTTGATTGGAAAATGGAACACGTTTGTTTCGACTCAAGGGGGCAGGGTTATGCTTGTGGCCAAAACACCCTGCTCTACCGACCGCCGACAGAGCAGCATTGGCGGCTTTTTCGTGCTGATTATCAGTGGCTTCGCGCATGTCACTTCCCTGATGGGAAGCGGGGGGCAGTGGTAGGTGGGGAAGGCTACCACGGGGGTTTTGCTCATACTTTTGGCCCAGAGCAATTTTGGGAAACGGATACTATCCAAATTTTCCCAAACGAAATTGAGTCCGTCTGGTACTCAGATTCCACTACCCTCCATGCGGTAGGTTTTGGCTGGGTCATGCGCTCAAGCGACGCTGGTCGTTCGTGGGAAAGGCTTGACATCACGGGCGATTTTTTTCAAAGCGTTCATTTCCCCACGCCATCCACAGGTTATATCTGCGGCAGTTCAGGCACGATTTTGAAGACCACAGACGGCGGTCAACATTGGCACACGATCCGCAAAGGAGGCAGCACGGGCAAAAGACTCAAACACTTCCGTGCCCTTTGGTTCGTCACCGCCGACAAAGGCTGGATTGTAGGCGACAGCGGTATTTTTTGGCAAACAGAAGACGGCGGTGAATCCTGGAACCCGGTAGAAGAAGCCCCTTCGGATGCTGATTTTACCCATGTTTTTTTGTTGGGGGAAAAAGGCTGGGCTACGGCCAAGGGGGGGCGGTTGTTTGGTTTTGAAAATTAACGTGAGTTTTGGATAACCTCAGCCTTTAGCCATAAACAAAAACCGCGTAGCGGTGCCATTCTTGTAGCCCGATAGGGCGTTTGTGAGGATAGGAACGGCGTAGCCGTGACATTTTTAGGTCGAAATAATGCCACGGCTACGCCGTTCTGAAAAAATTTAACGCTGGCGCTACCAAAATGTCGCCGCTATGCGGCTAAAAAAACCGTTTGATGCTGGAGCTATCCAAAACTCACGTTAATTAAACAAAAAAGGCCGGTCATCACCCTACCGCACTACCACTTTCTTCACCCCTTTAACCGCCTCGTTTTCAATCGAAACGGCGTAAACGCCATCAGGCAAATCCGCAATTTGCAAAGACAGGAAGGTGTTGCCCGCCGCCAAAGTCCAAGTACGGACACGCTGCCCGGCGGTGTTGTACATCGAAATGAATGCGTCCGAAGCGAGTGGTTCGGTAAGCGAAAGGCGCAAAACTGCATTTGCCGGGTTGGGCGAGAGCACGAATGCCAGCTTGTTGAGCGGGTCTTTAGTGCCTACAAGTGGTGAAATATGGAAGATGCCCGTAGCCATTCCACCCTCGCCGTCAGATACTACAAACCGGAACTGGTCGGCTCCTGCGTTCAAACCATAATCGAAGTAACGCAGCGCACCATTGTCAATGTCGAATTGCGTGAACTGGCCTCCAACCTGCAAAACAAAGCCATTGCTTTCCAGCAAGCCATTCTGAGGCACACTGACAAGGGTAAAAGTCAGTTCTGACGAGGTGTTGTTGGGGTCTTCTGCTTTGAGGAAGCTGGCATCAATAACAGCGTTGTTGCCAGGCGCTGGTTGCAGCAAATTGTTCACGGTGATCAGCGGTGGATTGGTGGCTTCGTTAGAGCAAATTTTGATCTCAAATGCCGACAGCGTGCCACCAGAGCTGATTGCGTTGTCTTTCATTGTAAGCGTCCATTCACCTGCCGCGTTTTCGCCATTGAATGTGCTGAGCAGGCCGCTTGATTTAGAAGGAGCATTGTTGTTGGGTGGCGGGCAAGAGAAAACGGCGGCTGCACCATCGTCAAAACGGATGTTGAAAGGGCCATTGTTGCTACCACAACGAGTTTTCCAGAGCAACACATCGGTGCCGGAAGGGCTTTTAAGATGTACTTCAAGATCACTGAAATAATCGTGGAAGCCTTGCACTTTTGTCACATCCACATCACTTATCTGGCCTCCCGCAAGCAGGTTGATTTTTGATTCAATCATCGGGGTGCCATTGGCTGAAATGTTTTTGGGAAGGTCGTTGGCTCCAAGTTGCGCGCAGCTGAGCACGCTCACCACAAATACTTGTATTTCAGACCAATTGCTGTCACCGCAGTCATTTTTTGCGCGTACACGCCAATAGTAAACGCCGCCCTCATTCAGCGCAGTGGTGATTTGAAAACTGCCCGTAGTAGAGCCCAATTTTGTTGCCACTATGGTGTTAGGGGCAAACGATGGGTTGGTCGCCAACTCTACGTCGTAAGCATCGGCATCTGCGGCGAGGCTCCATTGGAGCAAAGGCTGTGTGTTTACACCTGTTGCACCGTAGACAGGCAAAGTGGGTACAAGCCCCGAAAAATCGTTGTTTACACTAGTCAGTGTAACTACAGAAGAAGAGGTGCCAACGCCAGAAGTTCCGAGCACCGTCACGTCGAACGTTGCTTCTGGCGAGTTTGCCAGCAAAGAAACAGTCATGGTGGAAGTGCCTCCTGCGGGTACAGGATTTGGGCTAAAATTAACCGTTGCGCCAACCGGGAGTCCAGTGGCCGATAAGGTCACGGGGCCTGAAAAACCTGACACGGCAACAGTGCTGATTACTGTGCTAAATTGGTTGGGCAAACAAACGAAGTCTTGCAATGATGCGGCGCAGATCGAAAAACCTGCTACGCTCGGCTGTTCGATTTTGAAGTTGGCGTTTGAGATGTCGAAGAAAACATTGTCTGCCGCTTCCACCCGTACACGCGCCGAAGTGGTAACGTTGTTTGGCACCAGGATACACGCTTTTCCAATATTCGGAACACCCTCGGCCAAAGTTACCGTATTGGTAGTGCCGCCATTGGTGCTTAGACGGATATTTACTTTTTGGCAATTGACCAATGTGTTATCCGTATTGGCCACATCCCAGGTAACGGTTTGGTATTCACCTACTTTCCATATAATGTTTGCCAAAGTTGGGTAACTTACAAGGAATGGCCCTGCGGTGGTAGTAGAACGCAGCGACACCGTATCCATACCCACACCTCCGCCGCCGGACTTGTTGTCGCGCGCCACCAGCACGAAATTGAAGTCGCGGTTGTAGGTGGGCAGTACTTCTGTGTTGGTATTGGTATTCGCGATCACTGTCTGGATGCGCGGGAATGTGCGCGTGGGGTTGGTGGTAGGCTCGAACCAACGAAAAGCCGGGGAATTTCCAACAGGGTTGCCAAGCGTGGTAGTAGGGCCAAGGTCCATTTCGTCCCAGCAATAAGTCAAAGGCGTGTCACCGTCAGGATCAACCGCCAGTCCAGTCAATTCAAAAGGAGTGCTAATTGGAATGAACAGATTGTCCGGGTAAGGGGTCGTGACGATGGGGTCGTTGTTGCCATTGATAATATCCATGCCGCAGGTGGCGCCTTCCTGATTTTCTACAAAATTGCGAATTTCGGCAATAGAGCAAGCGTGGTAGTAAAGCGCAGTGCCGCCACCACCTATATTGTTGGTACCACAAGCGCCATTGTACGACATAATGGTGCTGCCGCTGCCCGGCTCGCAAGCCGAATCATAGTCGAACTGACTGTCAATCGAACACTGATTGAACGTATGCCCTGAGTTCCACATGTGGCCGATCTCTTGACCCACAATGGCAAAAAAATCGCTTCCATAAGGAGGCCCATACCATGCAGAGCATCCACGACCTTTCGTTTGGGTACAACATGTACCACCTGCGACGCCAATCGCTGCGCCGCCCAGGTATCTCGCAAATACATGGCCAATATCGTATTTATCTGTTGAGCCAAGCACATTAAACATGGCACTGGAATTTTGGCTCATCCAGCCACCAACATCCGTTCCCGTGTAAGGGTCGGTGGTGGGATCAAGGAAAATGATGTCGTAAGATTCAGGGATGAGTGCCAGACGAATATTCACGTCGCGCTCATAGATGGCGTTGAGCATGTTGGTGAACTCCGTGACTTTTTGAAACACCGCATCTTTCGTGCCACCATTGTCTTGAGAGAACTCGCCTGTACAAGCGCAGGCAAAGTTGTATTTTTTCAATATTACCGCACCATCCAAAAGGTTGCCATCCTCAGGCCCAGGGCTTCCGAGCGAAAAGCGTGGGCCATCTTCTGTTTTCAAATTTGAAAAATCAAGCGGCGCTTCGTGCTTCGTTGGCAAGACCCCAGCAAGCGGGTGACGCGGCTCGTGAATCGGGTCGTAGGCCATGTAATATTGGTTTTGGCCCAATGCCACTGGCTGCACGAGTTCATAGCCTTTATCAGCGCGTATAATCATCGCCCGCAGGCCCCAATGAGGTGTTACCGTGATCCGTATCTGCATGCCCGCCGTGTAGAGCGAGCTTCCCGAAAGGGTCAGGATTTCGGGGTGTTTTGCTTCCAATTCGGGAGCCATTGGGCTGGTTTTCAGCACTGAAAACGCCTCCATGAAGCCGTTGGACATAGGCAATGTGACGCTGACAAAGTGCTGCCTGGCATCTGTCGAGAACTCTCGGGGGGCGCTGCGCAATTGTGCCACAATAGCCTCGTAATCAAGTTCAAACGCCGAGTATTGCAAAGGTTCGAATTCGCGTTGGGCGGTTTCGGACAAAACAACAGCATCAGGCGAAATGGATCGAAAGTGGTTGGGGGCTTTTTGAGCGAAAAGGCTGGCGCAGAGCGCCGTCAAGAAAAGGGTGGATAGTATGCGCATGGTTATGGTTGTTAATGCGTTTATTCGTTGAATTAGGCGGTTATCAAGCCCAATTTAACATGTTCAAGAAAGAGGTAAATAAAAGCCATCGGTTGCAAATTTCATGACTTCCACAAATGAAACAAGTGAATTTCGTCAACTTTGCCCAAAGAAGACTATAATCGTTATAAAATCGCCGCCCGAACGATCAGTCCAATCCCAAAAGCCACCATAAAAAGCCCCAATCCAAGCTGAATATTTCGAGTGTGCCCGGGGGTTAAAAACTTCCGCAAGCGCTTCGAAGCCCAGGCCTTCAGTGTATCAGTGACGACGAGCGTGGTGAGCATACCTCCAAAAAAGATCAGCATTTCTTGTCGGCTCCATCCGCTTGGCACCACGACCGCCGTTACAATGCCAAGCCAAAAAAACACCGTGCCGGGGTTCACCGTGTTCAACAAAAAGCCCCGTAGCCACCACCAGAAGTAGGGTTTGTAATTCGAGGTTTCCACCCATTGGCCTTTGAGCATACTCCCCGAAAACTGGATCGGATTTCGTGTTTTCCAAATAGTGGCAAGTCCAAAACCTGCCAACAACAAGCCCCCCGCCAGTCCTGCCCACAATTTGAAACGCGGCAATGCCACCAAAGCTTCCATCGCTTCAACACCATAAAACGCTGCCAGCACATATAAAAGATCGCTCACCCAAATGCCTGCGGCCAAGGCCACGCCTGCCCTAAATCCTTGCCCAATACCCGCCTCTACTATGGCAAACAGCAAAGGGCCGACTAAAAAACTGAGCGAAATACCAAGCAGGATTCCCTGAAGCAGCATGGTTGGGTGGTGAAAGGTGGATTGGTGACTGGTGGACTGGTGGAATGGTGATTGGTGGAATGGTGACTGGTGGATTGGTGGGTAGGTGGATTGTGTTGAAAATTGGCAGGCAAAGGTAGCAAAGCAATTTTCGGGAGTGTTCAAAAATCTGCGTCAACTGCTGGTTACACCCCCAACCCCTCAACGACACTGCCCTAAAGGGGAGCAAATTCGAATAGGTGGATAATTGTTTGTTATTCATTGAGTTATGCACTCGACGGAATAAACTCCCCTATAGGGCGATGTCGTTGGCTTAAGGGTTTTAGCCACGTAGTGGCGACACCGTTTATAGAAAAATCGGGTGTGC
>CAZPTQ010000040.1:0-30027 GCA_964589365.1 uncultured Saprospiraceae bacterium | reverse complement strand
CATTGGTCATTAGGTCATTGGTCATTGGTCATTGGTCATTGGTCATTGGTCATTAGGTCATTGGTCATTAGGTCATTGGTCATTAGGTCATTGGTCATTGGTCATTGGTCATTGGTCATTGGTCATTAACTCAA
This sequence comes from uncultured Saprospiraceae bacterium, assembly GCA_964589365.1. Taxonomy (GTDB): domain Bacteria; phylum Bacteroidota; class Bacteroidia; order Chitinophagales; family Saprospiraceae; genus M3007. Next base: position 29,893 of record CAZPTQ010000040.1, on the reverse strand, counting down.
TAACAGGAAGGCCGCATCGAAGTGAATCTTTGGTGCGGGCTTTCTATTTTTGCAGCCTCAATAAACACATCAACAAATACTCATTCAATGCGCTACCTACTATTCGCCCTCTGTGGCTTCCTCTTTTTTTCCTGCGAGAAACAGCTTTCGGCTGACCAACAACTTCAGACCGACATCAAAAAAATTCAAGAATATTTGAACGACAACAACCTGACTGCTCAATCCACGCCCTCCGGTTTGCACTATATCATTACGGAGCCAGGAACAGGTGGCCATCCCAACATTTCGAGTACCGTAACGGTTAACTACACAGGTAAAATTTTGAAAAACGGAGATGTTTTTGACCAAACCAATGGCACTCCACGCACATTCCCCCTTGCAGACCTTATTGAAGGGTGGCAAGAAGGCATACCGCTCTTGAGAAAAGGAGGCAAAGGCACTTTTCTCGTGCCCTCAGCGCTCGGCTACGGTCCCTACGGCAAGGGCGATATTCCAGCAAATGCACCGCTCATTTTTGATATTGAATTGGTGAATTTTTAGTAGAAAAATCCTTCCTATTCTAAAATATAGTGAGGGGGTCTCACAAGTGGTGGAATGGCCTTTAGGCCGTCGGAAAAAAGGGCGTTTACGCCCTTAATTGTGCTTTATGCGCCGTAAACGGCGCACTTCCCGACGGCCTAAAGGCCATTCCACCACTTATGAAACGCCCTCACTTTTTTTGTACTTGCAACTTTAAACTTGCAATTTAATACTGATTACTGCTTCGCAAGTTTCAGCACTTGTACGTCTTTGCCTCCGTTGGTTGCAATTTTTGCAAAATAAAGACCTGCAGGAAGGCTTTCACCTTCAAAACGAGCCTCGTACACTCCAGCGTCCATGTTTTGGTCAACAATCGTCTGCACCAGTTTGCCACTGCGGTCAAACACTGAAATGGTTATGTCTGTAGACGTATTCAGCTCATACCGGATGGTGGTAGCCGAAACAAATGGGTTCGGGTAGCCAGCTGCCATTACCGCTGATTTGCTTGGGTTCACCATTTTGGTGTTGAAGCCAGTAAAGCCTCCGATAAAAGCATCTGGGCTGGCAGCAACATCAGCAATCGTGCCGCCGCAATCACCGTCTCCTGCGTGCGGAAGCGCGAGATATGGGAACGAAGTCCTGAAGGGAACATCATTGCTTTCCACACCTGTTGTGTAAGTCAGTACGTCCAGGAGGTCTTGCGTCACCGGGCTGCCGCTGCTGTAATCGTCATACCAGAGGCCTATTGCGGCCAATACGACTCCACCAACTGCTTGAAGTTCAATGCGTGTCACGTCATCTTCCAAGCGGCGCCCATTTGGGAAGCCATCCATATTGGGGATGAATTGGATGTTCGTGTTCGTGTTGTACGGTGCTTGGGTAAGCCCCAAAACTGCAGCACTGATAAGCCCCATAGAACTGAAATTGGGGTCGTTGCGCGGCGTTGGTGGCACGGCCATGTTCAGACGCAACATATCTCCGCCATTAGGCAAAAAGTTGTTGATGAATGGTTTGCCGGCAGCTAGCGGGTTGCCATTTTTTCCAGTAGCCAATTGGTAAGGGCGAACATTTGGAACGCCGGTATGGAATATGGGCCAAAGGTCAACTGAGCGCGGTTTGCCTGCGCCGGGGAGAAGGAGGGTGCCAAAAATGGCATCGTCCAAAGCAGTGCCGGCCACTGCAGCCGAGCCTTTCAATCCAAATAAACCATCTTTCCCGTTGCCAAAGTCAAAAGCACCCAAAGAATTGCGCTGAATCCTCAACTTGGAAAATCCTGGCACCGCAGCACCGAACAAATCGTCGTCCATGTAGAGTGCCAGTTCGGGATTGTAGAAAAATGGGTCGAGCGTTTGGTCGGCCAGTTCCTGGTAGGGCGTGAGGCTGTTCCAGTAGTCTTTCATCCCTATCGGGATTACCACTTCGTTGGTCAAAGGCATGCCAAGACGGCTTACTTGCACCCAAGGGCCGCTGTAAGATTCACTGTCGCCAGTGAGCGTACGGATGGCTTTACGGCTTGCGCTGGCCCATACACCGATGGTGTAGTTGGGATCGAGAATATTAGCAGGTACACGCGGGGCACCCTTTTTTAACAGCGTGTAAATCGGAACTTGGATACAGATGGCACTCACGTTTTTACAGGCGAGGCCATCGCGGGCGTTGCTGCCTTGACGGGGCAAATCGCCCAGGTCAAATGCACCCCCCAAGTCCACGAAGAATGGATCGTCGGCAGGGCCGACATAAATCCGTTCGCCAGTGGAAGCGTAGCGAGTTGCCTGGTTTACAAGCGTTTGGTAAGATTTTCCCAGACCAAGCGGCGAGTCAATGCTGCGTGCACCGATATTGGTGGGTGGTACAGGGACTTTTTGCATAATGTTGGTCCACGATTGTCCGCCATTGTCTGAACGTGAGAGGGTGTACCACATCATCAGGTTGCGTTTGCCAAGGCGAATGTTGAAAAACGTGGTCGGATCTTGGTCTATACGCTCGAATTCAAAACGGTAAATGATTTCATCGCCAGGTTTCGCAGCGTTGTTGTCCACGTGAATTTCATAGCGGATGTTAGATCCGAAAGAGTAGTAGTTCGGGCCGCCTTGTGGCAGTTGAAGTGGCACATACGTAGCCATCAGCGTAATCATACTGGGGTTGTCGGGGCTGCGGAAGGCGTACACATCCACGTTGTCAGCGAGCGGGTCGTCGGCAATGAGCGGAGCCTCGCGGTGGCTCGAAGCGAGCGCGGTTGTCAGCGACACGAGCATGAAAAATGCCGCCAGACTATTTTTGAAAAAGGAAGTCATCTTGTTGAATATTAATGGTTTGAAATTATTCGGTTTCTTTTCCGCTCCATGGAATAGCCACGTAAGGGAAAGTAGGTTGGAAAGGCTTGTCGTTTTTTTCTACGCCTGTCTGATACGTCAGTACATCCAGCAAATCCTGCGTTACAGGGTTTGTCCCTCCGAAATCGTCGTACCAAAGGCCGATAGCAGCAAGTGCTACGCCTGCAACTGCTTGTAGTTCGATGCGCGTCACGTCGTCTTCCAAACGGCGACCATTTGGGAAACCATCCATGTTTGGGATGAACTGCAAAGTTGAACTTGAAGCGTAGGTCGGATCGGTAAGGCCCAAAACTGCCGCACTGATGATGCCCAATGGGCTGAAACTCGCGTCATTGCGGTTGGTCACGGGTGTAGCCATATTCAAGCGCAACATATCGCCACCATTGGGCAAGAAGTTGTTGATGAAAGGTTTGCCGGCTGCGAGTGGGTTGCCGTTTTTACCGGTTGCCAGCTGGTACGGTGGGAAATTTGGAACGCCCGTATGGAAAATTGGCCAGAGGTCAACCGAACGAGCCTTCCCAGGCCCTGGAAGCAGAAGCGTGCCAAAAATTGCATCGTCCAAAGCTGTTCCAGCCACTGCCGCAGACCCTTTCAAGCTATAAAGCCCATCCTTGGTGTAGCCAAAGTCAAATGCGCCGAGCGATTTGGTCTGAATGCGCAAGGGAGTAAAGGCCGGCACTGCACCGCCAAAAAAGCGGTTGTCCATGTAGAGAGCCAGTTCCGGGTTGTAGAAAAATCCATCCAGGGAAGTGTCTGTGATTTCATCGTAAGGCGTGATGGAATTCCAGTAGTCTTTGTGGCTCAATGGAATCACCACTTCATTGGTCAAAGGCATACCCAGGCGGCTTACTTGTACCCAGTTGCCACTGTCGGTGTAGCTGCCGTTAGTGTTTAAGGTGCGCGTAGCGCGGCGGCTCGCACTGGCCCAAAAACCGATCACGAAGTTGCCATCCAGTATATTGACCGGGGTAGCCGCAATGCCCGCTTTCAGCAGGGTAGTGATGGGGACCTGGATGCAAATGGCGTGGGTGTTGTACTGTCCGAGGCCATCGCGGGATTGAGCGCCACCTTGACGGGGCAAGTTGCCGAGGTCAAAAACACCGCCTAAATCCACAAAAAACGGATCATCCACCGGGCCGCAGAACACCTTTTCGCCCGAAGTTGCCGTCGTAATGGCCTGCTGCATCAAGGAAGCATAACTGACATTGAGACCCACCGGGCCGTCTATCGAACGCTCGCCAATATAAGGCGGAGGCACTTTTCCGCTGGTCACGATGGTTTGCCAGCTCAGGCCGCCATCAATGCTGCGTTCGCAAGTGTAGGTGGTGAGCAGATTCTGCTGGCCGAGCCGGATGTTGAAAAAAGTGCTTGGGTCTTGGTTTGTCCTCGTAAAGGTGAAGCGGTAGGTAACCTCGTCGCCTGATTTGGTGGCATCGTTGTCCACATGGAGTTCGTAGCGGATGTTCTCGCCAAACGTGTTGTAGTTTGGCCCACCGTGCGGTAACTCCGTAGGGATATAGCAAGCGATAAGGGTAACGGTATTGGGATTGTCGGGACTGCGGAAGGCATACACGTCGGTGTTGTCCGCAAGCGGGTCGTTGGCGATGAGCGGTGCTTCGCGATGCGAAGAAGCCGAAACACCCATGGCCAAGCCCATCAACAGCAAAACGCTGGAAATACGTTGAAGGCTGCTTTTCAACATGGTTTGAAAATTTTGTTTAAGTAAGTGAAATAAATTGTGAAACAGTTTCGAGGACACTTACGGAGCGGGGTGGGAGTTTGGATTTTTGGGGAGGTTTTTTTTCCTAGATTTGAATTTTTCCCGATTGAGTTTCATCAAAATTTATTTCAAGAGGCGGATTCAAGTTTCAAAAGCAACCTTGGTAACCACGAAGTTTTCACTGTTCGTGAAATGCATTGGGATGGCAAAGAGAATGGCGAATAGCTGAGGTTAATGTTAGCAGATGGAGCGACAGAACGCTTTCATGGTCCGAACGTGATAGTATTATAGGGTTAAATATGCTGCCAAAGCCTTGCAGAAAAAGCCGCTGGGCAGAATGTTCAGGCACTTTGCTCCAAAACTCAGTTCCGGGATACCCAGCCCCAATATTTTGGCACAAAAAGTTTTGTTTCCAAATATTCCACCTACCTTTGCCCCGTATTTAAACACCAACCCGGTGTTTGTCCGCCCTGGACGACGACGTTTTTTGAATATGCGCCAGCAACCTGTTTGACTTGCGCCGCTCGAATCCTCCGCATGAAATATCATGCAAGCCATTAACAATCAATGAAATATTGGTTCTGTTAATTCAAAAATTCGGCGAATTCTGATACGCTTTGCCCCTTGAAGAGCCGCTCTTGGCTCGCCGCGCACGAGACCGGACAACAACAATTCAATGTTATTCAACGATTTATCGCTGATCGAGCCGCTTCTGCGCGCGCTCGAAGCCGAGGGCTACGAACGCCCCACCCCCATTCAGGAACAGGCCATTCCGCCTGTGTTGGAAGGTAGAGATTTGCTGGGCTGCGCCCAAACAGGCACAGGAAAAACCGCTGCTTTTGCGCTCCCGATGCTGCAACTCTTAAGTACTCATACCGGACAAAAACAGGAAGGCCGCCGCCCGATTCGGGCGCTGATTCTTACCCCCACAAGAGAACTGGCCCTTCAAATCAGCGAAAGTTTTTCCACTTACGGAAAAAACCTTCATCTCCGCAATACCGTCATTTTTGGTGGCGTTGGCCAAACGCCCCAAACCGATGCGCTACGCCGTGGTACCGACATACTCGTTGCCACTCCGGGCCGCTTACTCGATCTGATGAACCAGGGATTTGTAGACTTCCGCAGTCTTTCTATTTTTGTATTGGACGAGGCGGACCGAATGCTCGACATGGGCTTTATCCACGATGTGCGCAAGGTCATCGCAAAAATTCCGACTAAGCGACAAACGCTGTTTTTCTCGGCCACCATGCCGCGGGAAATTGCTGATTTGGCGGATTCAATTTTGAGCAACCCCGTAAAAGTCGCGGTGGATCCCCCTGCTACCACCGCCGAAATGGTAGAGCAAAAAGTGTTTTTTGTCAATAAACACGACAAGAAAAACCTGCTTATCCATCTGCTGGAAGACCCTGCGATCAAGTCTGCGCTTATTTTTACCCGAACCAAGCACGGCGCCAACCGCGTGGCGGGCGACCTCACCAAAGCAGGCATTCGTGCCGAAGCCATTCACGGCAACAAATCGCAAACCGCTCGCGTAGCTGCGCTCAACAACTTTAAAAATGGCCGCAACCGCGCTTTGGTTGCCACTGACATTGCCGCGCGTGGCATTGACATTGACGCACTCTCGCACGTGATCAATTTTGAACTCCCCAACATCCCAGAATCTTATGTCCACCGTATCGGTCGGACGGGTCGTGCAGGTGCAAGCGGCATTGCTTTTTCGTTTTGCGAAGGCGAAGAATTGCCATACCTGAAAGATATTCAGAAACTAATTGGCCAATTGATCCCGGTTGATAATGAACATCCTTATGTGGCTGAACTCACGGCACCACCCCTGCCCCAACCACGCAGCCAACAAAAACCGCAGCGCGGCAGGGACAACGGAAGGGGAGGCCGCAACAGTTCGCAAAATCGCGGAGAATCACGCCCGGCGCGTCCAGAAAATCAGCACCCACAACCTGCTGGTGATGTGATTCCGATGCCAGAGCGTCGCGAGCCACGCCCAGCGCGCAAAGAATCCAACGACCAACCCCGCGAGCGCAATAACGATCAGCAACGCGAACGCAGCAACAACCCACGCGAGCGCAACGACCAACAGCGGGAACGGAGCAATAGCCAGCCTCGTGAACGTAGCACAAGCAACGGCCCTGACCGCGAGCGTCGCGATGACCGTCGTCCAGCATTTGGTGGCAACCGACCAGATGCACGCCCTCGTCGCGAGGAAGGCCCACGCCCGGAACAGCGTCGTCCGCAAAATTCTCCTGCTTCAGGCGAAAAGCCGAGCAAGCAGGACATTGCCAACGAAATGCGCCGCCGTTTTTCTTCCATTTTGGAAGTGTCGAGCATTGAAAAACAGGACTTCAAGCGCAAGCCAAGGCCACGTTTTGATGAGCGGGGTGTGGAACCAAAGGCAGATAAGCCAGGCAATACGCGGGGTGGAAATGGTGGCGGGCGGAATAGCGGTGGCAGAGGCCGCGGAAGATAGAATTCAACGAAAGTAAACAGAAAGGCCGCTCCCGCGTAATGCAGGAACGGCCTTTCGATTTGTGGCACAAACCCATCTTACCGCACAAATGCAAAATACATCAGCGCCATTAAAGCCACGGTTGTCACGGCAATAATGAGCAGGAACTTGCGGTTTTCAGCGCGGTCTTTTTCAGATTTGTGCTGTCTCGAAAACTTTTGTTTGATTGACATAATCTATATGAATTTGTTGATTTGACGATTTTGGATTTTAGATTTACGAATTTTGGCACTGGGCTTGGAATAATGCCAAGAGAAAGGCCCAAATCGTAAATCCAAGATCGTAAATTCTTAAGTCAGCCCCTTTTCTCGAAAGACCCTGTTCAGCCATTTGAGCATTGAAAACAGGGCGAGCGCTGCAAGCATCAGCAGCACAAAATTAACCCAAAAAAAGTTGGCTTTGTTATCATATCGGTCCCACATTGTGGCGAGCACCCCACTCATTTTGTTGCCCAGCGCAGTGGCAAGCTGCCAACCACCCATCATAAGGCCCGTGATGTGCCGAGGCGCCATTTTTGAAACCATGGACAGGCCCATTGGACTGAGAAATAATTCGCCTACGGTTATAACTCCATAGGCTGCAATGATCCACCAGGCCGAGGCTTTTTCAATACCGTTGTGGCAGGCGTACACCGCCATGACGGTAACAAGCGTGCTAAGTGCAGAAACGACCAAGCCCCAGCCGATTTTGGCGGGCGTGGTAGGTTCTTTCCCTCGTCGTCGCAAATAAGCAAAGAACCATATAACCAAAGGCGTCAGCACCACCACAAAAAATGGATTGACAGACTGGTAAATTTCCGTGGAAACCAGCGATACCTTTTCCTCTACTGGCGGCCTGTCATCTGCTGGAATATTGAGGAAATAAGGATTGAATGTGGTGATTTTCACGGGTTTATTATCAGCTCCCTGTGTGGTGCGGAATTGCGCGTCATATTGGGGGTAAAGCGTGTCTTTCATAGTCACCACCTGCGCCATCTTGAGGGTCTCGGCGGGTCCGGCTACCCAAGTTGCCATTTCGCGGTCGGTATAGAATTCTGCCCAAGTGGTAAGCGCAGTCCCGTTTTGCTTGAAAATGGCCCAAAAAATAATGACCACTGCATAGATAGAGAGCAGCACTTTGATACGCGGCTTGTCCTCTGCGGAGGCTTTCCAGTACGTCCAAAAGTAAAACGCGACGACTGGGATGCTGCCAAACAGGAAAGCATCGGTAGAGTCGGTGCCGAATATGTTGCCAGGAATCATCCAGCCAGCGATGCCCGTGACGATGGCGGGTAAAAGCACCGAAGAAAGCATCTGCCCGACCCCCATTTCGCCTTTAACGGCTGGCTGGCGGATATCGGCATGGGCATAGTGTTTCGAGCCGATGATAAACACAATCACCCCAATAAACATCCCTATGCCGGCGGCTGCAAATGCAGCCCCCCAGCCGATATTGTGTCGAAGCCAGGCCGCAAAAAAGTTGCAGACGAAGGCACCAATATTGATGCCCATGTAGAATATGTTGTACCCGGTGTCTTTGAGCACCCGGTATTTATCTTCATTGTAGAGGTTGCCGAGGAGTACGGATATGTTAGGTTTGAAAAAGCCATTCCCCAAGATCATCACAAAAAGTGAAGCATAAAAAGTGGTCAGGCTGTTCGAAATTGCAAGCATTAAGTAGCCGATGCCCATCAGGATGCCGCCCAGAATAATGCTTCTGCGGTAGCCCAAAAGTTTGTCGGCCAAAAGCCCCCCCATGAACGGCGTTATGTACACCAACGCGATGAAGGTGCCAAAAATATCCGAGCCTTGTGAGCGCGTCATGGCCAAGCCCCCATGTTCCGAATCCGTCATGTAGAGCAAGAAAATCCCGATCATGAGGTAGTAGCCGAAGCGTTCCCACAATTCGGTCAAAAAAAGATAGGGTAGTCCCGAAGGATGATTTTTGAACATAGGTTAGACGCTGGATTTTTAGACGATAGACAATGGACGGTAGAAATTGGATGATAATATGCAATCTCTACAACTCCAAAGCGGTAGCACCCGGCAAATGTAGTTTCAAAATCAGTTTTTGCAAGTCACAGATTCAAAAATCAAAATACGCGGGGTGCGATTATCTTTGCCGCCATAACCATGAAGTGATGGAGTGATGAAGTGATAAAGCGATTTTGCGCGCTATCGCTTCATCGCTTCATCACTTCATCACTTCATTAAGAAATGTTGAAGAAAATCCTGTTTCTCGTTTCAATATTATTCGCAGTTGCCCAAATTGGCTTTGCCCAAGAACCCGTTGCTCCCGAAGGCCCCTCCACAACGCCTCCCGCTGTGCTGGAGGCAGACAGTGTGCTGGTTACGGTCATTCTCAAACACCAACAAGACAAGAACCTTCCTGAAATACGCCGAATCCTCGAAGCGCAGGGTTTTTGGGATATTTTTCCACCGCAAGACGTGCGCGTGGTGACCTGGACACTGGCAATGGGGCTTGGCCACATCATCACCTTGCATGTGCCAGCTGGGGCGGTGCGTCGCCTCAATCTCGCGCTAGAAAACGGCGCATGGGGAGCGTTCGATACAGAAATCTATTTGACCTATGATTACCAAGGTGTTTGGCAAGATTATATCGAACGGCGCGAAGAAGCCAAAGAGGATCGTAATTGACGGTAGATGGTGGACGGTGGACGGTGGACGGTAGCAAAATCCATGATCTGGCTTGTACCGTCCACCGTCAACCATCAAAAATCCGTGAAATATTCTCTTGCCCGCCGACCTAAATTGCGCTGCACTCCTGTGGCATCCTGGTAATTGTCGCCATCCACGTATTCGGTCAGGTTGCGATTGTACAGTTTACGCTCCCATTTTGGGTCCTGGATTTCGCCACGAGCGGTGGAATGCAAGGTGATATAATCTTCCCCTGCCAGCGAGGGATTGTAAAAGAGGAATTTTACGTTTGTCTGACTGGTTTTGGGGAAGTTGTAATAAATCCAGATTTCGTAGGGTGAAGCCCCCGGTTCGTCTTCCACGTGCATCAAATCGTCAGGCGGGCCAAAGCGCAGGTAAGCACGACCCCGGTCGGTCTCGAAACCGTAGCGAAACCCACTTTTGAACTTTTCGTGTACTGATTTGGCAAGCGCCATGTACCGGAGGTAAGCGCCTTCGGGGTTGTTTGGGTCTTGCTGCACGAAATGCCGGAAGATGAAATAGCGCTTGTTTTTTAGGTCCTTATCCCGGTTTACGTTGTTCAATATTTGTGCGTCATCTCCCACCACAATGGGCGAAAGTGCCGCGAGGGCATATTTCAGTTGCTTTTCGTCGAGATTTTGGGTGAATTGCTTGGTGAGCATTTCGTCAGTAATGTCGCTTTCGTTGAACGGAAGGAATGGGTTGCTGCGTTGGAACCGAAGGCTGCGTGTGGCAAGCAGTTCGTTGGCGACATTGCGGGCTTCCACGGTGAGCAGGAAGTTGCCGCTTTCGAGTTTGCTGATATCCATTTGGACCAAGAGTACGTCTATGTCGCTTGGCTTTTTGCGTTGGCTGCCCGTAGAAATCAGCGATTTGGTTCCGTTGCTTTGCTCTTGTTCGATGTAATAGCGCACGAGATAGTCTGAATCGGTGACGCTTTTATTGGAATGATAAATTTCTGCATAGAAAGCAAGGCGCGTGATGCCGCGCTCGTAGAAGTTGAACGGCAGTGGTTCGAGGAAATAGCCGTTTTTGGTAAAAGGGGAAAGGGTCTCATCGCGCTTGAAACTGCGCAGCAATTGTACTTCGCTGAGATGGAGTTTGTTTGGGAAACGGACACTAAAAGGTGATTGATAATTATCCTTGTTCTCCACGGCATTGAGGTCTTGTACCGCTATTTCCAATACATAATCACCCTCTGGCAAGGGCAAGCGTTTCACGTCAATCAGGCTCTGTGGAGCATCCACCAATGGGCTTTGAAGGTTATATTTCTCGTAATTAACCACTTCGTCGCCTTTTTTGATCATAATCAAGATTTCTGCGCCTGCCTGCAATTTCTCCCCATCCACTTTTTTATACAAAATAGACGCCGCAGCGATCTCGAGGTTCACCTCAATGTATGGTTTCCCATCGGGGGTATTGTAGGAGGCAAAGGATACGCCGAGGTCGAGCGCCTGGGCATATTGGGAACACACCGTCAGCATCCATGCTGCGAGTATGAGGCGTAAGGTTTTGTTTTTCATAGACTTGCTTTTTTAACGATAACGATAAACTATGAACTTTGGATCAAGAGCAGTGGTAAAGCCTGCCATGAATCAGAGGTTCAAAACACCTACCAAATGTAAGGGTTTCTTGAAGAATATTGGCGAACACTTTTCGGCAAAAGTCAGGTTTCTGGGTATCTGATTTACCACATAGTTCACATAGCACACACAGTTTGCCAATTTGGCAAACTATGTGTGCTATGTGAACTATGTGGTAAGTACTCAACTCCCAAAAATAAAGTACATCAGCATCAAAAACACCACGATCAACAACAACGGTACCCACACTTTTCTGAGTCTGAAACGTCGTTTTACATGCTGGCCTGTAGCGGAGCGGGACGCCCTCCCTTGGTCAAAATAGGTAACGTAAAGGAAACAGAAAAAGTTGATCCCCAGAGTCAGCAAAAGGAAAAGGTAGGCACGGTTCATCGAATCCGTGGTGGGAGAGAGTTGCACGAGGTTGATAGAGTAGGCCACCGTGGCGAGGAAAGAAGTGATGATGAGTTCGCCTACTTCCTCAAAATTGGTGCGGTGGAAAATCAGCACGAAAATCGGTAGCGCACTGAACATCAGGAAAGGTACGATTATCAGTATGATAGCACCCCAAGGGCGGCGGCTCACGTTTAGGCGAACGTTCAGACTCTTGTATTTTTCGAGGTATTTGGCGCGGTCGAGTGTGTCGAACGTGATTTTATCCAGCGAGCCAAGGGCATTGGTCAGTTGGTTGTCGAGTGTAACGAAATACTCATCGGTACTCCAGTCGTTGAAGTAAAAATCCTTCTTTTTATCCTTGATTTGCAGGCGACTATAGTCAAAACTGATCTTGATTTTGTCGCTGCTGCTGAGCGCTGTGATCGGGATTTTCACCTCATGGCGGTCAAATGGGAAATCGAAGGTTTCGAACTGTCCCAAGAACTTCCCGCTGATGCGGTAGATGCGCACGATATACCTTCCGTCATGCTCTTCAGCAATGCGGTATCGGTTGGCCTCTTCGCTGCTAATATTGTCAAAATCAATGTAGCCTTCCTTGTCAATATACTGCGAGTCGGCGATGACCCAGTAGAGCAAATTGCAATCGAAGGTGTTTTTCTTAACGTCTATTTCGTTTATGTCAATTACGTCAATGCCCACGCGGAGGTTTGGAATTGAAGTGCCTGAAGTATTTATTTGCGTAGGGCAGGAACGGGTTTTTCCGCTTTCCGTTTCGCTGAACGTAGGTTCTTTTTTCAGGATGCAGGTACTGTCAAACTCATACAACTCGTTGAGTATCGCAATTTTACGATTTTTCAATTTTTGAAAATATCTTACCAAGCCACCCCGCTCTGTTTCTCCGGTTAACAATGCTGTTTCAAAAATATTCATCGCATCGAAACATCGCCTAAGTGAATTGTCGGTGCCGCTTTGGCTAAAAAATTTGGCTGGAAATTTTTTTGTTAAATCTTTTTTGAACCTGTAAACTTCCAAAGGAAGGGCCTCGCTCGAATTGTCGAAACGGATGACTGTGTGCCCCCGTTCGCGCGTGATCTGCTCTATTTCATGATCACCGATGTCTGTCACGCCTGGCAGCCCAATGATGGTTTTGTGCGGCAATCCCCTTGTTTTTTGCAGAAAACGCATCACCAAATTACCGTATCCGCTGTGCGTATTGAGCAAAATCACGCTTGGTTCCGGCTTCGAGAACTCGCGTAGTAGGTTTCGTTCCAGCGCCAGCGCATCATCCTTCGGCACCTCGCTGTTGTTGACATACCTGCTTTGCAACAATTGAACCAGCGTATCGCAAGGCAGATTGTTACCCTTAATATGGGCAGAAAATCGCTTATGCAGCAAGTAATCCGTCTCAGTAATAAATCCAATGCGTTTTGCTTTCAGCACTTCCTTAATGAACTTGATAAGGTAAAATGGCTGCGGGTCGTTTGGGTCGAGAAACACCGCATTGTTCCCAAAATCCAACTGGTTTTGGTCGGCATTCGTGGCAATTACGGGAAGCCGACCTTTGATGATCTCCGCAGCATGGCGCATGTGCCGGCCCCATGTGTTGTCAATTACCAGCACCACATTTGTGTCAGCAGCAATGGCTGAATAAAGCGATTGGATCGTGTCCTCCTTGAAGTCGCACTGGTAAGATTTGAGTTGGTATTCAACGCCGTAGTTTTTGGTGTTGAGCTGCTCAATATAGGCTTCAAGGGCCACCAGGTGGAGTGAATCTGTGTAACTGTTTGAGCGGGCCTTTGCCGTGTCCTGATAGTTAAAACCGACGTATGCAACATAGCGGAGCTGGCGACCCGAAAGCCCGACAGCGGCGGCGGTATTGATGTTTTGGCAAGAAAAAAAAGAGACAAAAAGCCCTATAGCGAGGAGAAAGGCGGCAATTTTTTGCATGGCGGTGGGGGGAATAAAATTGGTTTCAGGCGCGAAAGGTAGAAATCAGATGGCGATTTCTTATGGTTAAACCTCAAAATATAAAAGCGGCCCCCGAACTACTCGGAAGCCGCTTGGGGGGCAAAAATAAAGCCCTGATGCCAAGGTATGGTACGTCTCCGTTGAAACTACAACGGGTGAAATTCGTTATTTTTTGAATTTCTCGACCCGATTTTGACCGAGGTGCAAAGTGTAATCCCCTTTTGGAAGCGCCTCAATGTTCAAAAACCATTCAGCAGTTTTGGAGGAAAAACATTTTTCCTGCACGATCTTTCCTGCTGCATTGGTGATTTTTGTTTTCAGGCATTTCATTGGCATTTCGTCGGCTACGAACCAGATGCGTTTTTGCGAAATGACCACTTTGAGATCGGTCGGGTCGCCACCTTTTGAGGAGTGTGACGCACATATTGCGGTATCCGAAGCGCGCAAATCAGGGTTAGGAACAATAGAAGCATTGGTATGTATTTGGTTGAGGGTGAATGCAAAAAACAGGGCAGCGAAGATTTTCGATTTCATATCCTTAAACTTTAGTTGGTTCGATAGACAAAGGTTTCGTCAAAGAGGTTGCAGTTTCCTGCTCAAAAACGATGGATCGAGGATTTACACCGATGAATGGTCATAATTCTGTAATGAAACTTTCAAACTCTTGCCAGACTTTTGGGCGGTTGTTTTTGTTACACAAATCTTGATTCTACTATGAAACTATTCCCAACGCTATTTTTAGCATTTTTTACCACTATTGTCCTTTCGGCCCAAAGTCAATACCAACTCGACTCCGCCTTTATCCGCGACCACTTTACCAAACGTGAAGTGATGATCCCAATGCGCGACGGACTGCAGTTGTTCACTTCTATCTATTCTCCCAATGACCAAGGCAAGCCTTATCCTATCATTCTGCGGCGAACACCCTACTCTTGCGGGCCCTATGGCACGGGTTCCTTTCCTACTAGCTTTCAAAACATGAACCTCGCCCGGGCGGGCTACATTTTTGTTTTTCAAGATGTTCGGGGGCGGTATATGAGCGAGGGTGAATTCGTGGATGTACGGCCCTTCATCCCTGCTAATGACCCTGGCCCAAGGGGGAAAAAGCAAACGGACGAAAGTTCAGACACCTATGACACGGTGGATTGGCTGCTGAAAAACGCCCGTAACAACAATGGCCGGGTAGGCGTAATGGGCATCTCGTATCCCGGTTTTTATGCCACGATGGCAATCCTGGCAGGGCATCCGGCTATAAAAGCCGTTTCGCCGCAAGCTCCGGTAACGGATTGGTTCGTTGGCGATGACTTTCACCACAACGGTGCGTTCATGCTGATGGACGCTTTTGGCTTTTATTCAGGTTTTGGCAAACCCCGTCCTGCGCCCACCACCGAAGGCCAAGCCGGCTTTCGCGATTGGAATACGCCAGACAATTATGATTTTTATCTCCGCTCGGGTGCTTTGCGCAACTTCGCAACAAAATTTGACATGGACAAAATCCCATTCTGGAACGACCTGATGGCACATCCCAACTACGACGCTTGGTGGAAAGCCCGTAATCCGCGTCCCCACTTGAAAAATGTAATGCCCGCTGTGATGACCGTCGGTGGTCTTTTTGATGCAGAAGATTGTTGGGGAGCCTGGAACACCTATAAAGCCCTTGAAAAACAAAACCCTGCAACGCACCCCAATAGCATCGTGATGGGGCCTTGGGCACATGGTGGCTGGTCGCGAGGCACGGGCGAACGGCTCGGCAATGTTGTCTTTGGCTCCAAAACCAGCCAGTTTTACCAGCAGGAAATCGAGTTCAAATTCTTTGAATATCACTTAAAAGGACAAGGGGAAATGGACTTGCCTGAAGCCTATGTTTTTGAAACCGGCAGCAATCAATGGACCAGCTACGATGCTTGGCCTCCAAAAAACACGGAGCAGAAAAAGTATTACTTCCAGTCGAAAGGCAAATTGTCTGCCCAGTCACCAACCCCCAATTCCCAAACACAATTCGAACAGTACCTCAGCGATCCGGCCAAACCAGTGCCCTACACGGAAGACGTACACCTTGGCCGCACCCGAGAGTACATGACAGACGACCAACGTTTCGCCGCTCGCCGTCCCGATGTGCTGGTCTATCAAACTGAAGTGCTTTCCGAATCGCTCACGGTAACGGGGCCTGCGGTGGCTGATATTTGGGCAAGTCTCAGTACCACTGATGTCGATTTTGTGGTTAAATTGATTGACGTTTTTCCAGACACGCTTCAAGGAGTGGAAAACGGGGTGCCACTCGGTGGCTACCAAATGCTGGTGCGTGGAGAGATTTTCAGAGGGCGCTACCGGGAAAGTTTTGAATATCCAAAGGCTTTTGAACCGAATGTGGTGACGAATGTAAAATTTGAGCTACCAGATGTGGCGCACACTTTTTTGCCGGGCCACAGGATGATGGTGCAGGTGCAGAGCAGTTGGTTTCCGCTCGCCGACCGCAACCCGCAACAATTTGTCAATATCTATGAGGCAAAAGATGAGGATTTTGTGCCTTGCACGGTGCAGATTTACCGGAGTCTATTGGGGGCTTCGGGGGTGATATTACCTGTATTGAAAAAGTAAAACCTGATACCTCATAGGTTTGAAAAACCTATGAGGTCTTAAATAAACATCCGCCATGCATAGATTTTTTGCGCTCCTCTTTCTTGGAGCATTGGCCCAATCGGCCTCTGCCCAAGTCACTTTCCAACAAATACCCGGTCTGGCATTTTTCGATAGTCAAGGCTATCTGAATGGCGTATCATGGGTAGATGTGGACAACGACGACGATCTCGACGTGTGCGTGACGGGTTCTGGCGGCACTTTTCCCAACTTCACGAACATCAGCGCGATTTACCTTAATAACGGGAATGAAACGTTCACAAATACCGGCCTGCTCAACAGTGTCCAGAAAAATGCCTTTCGACACGGCTGGGCCGATTACAACAATGACGGCAACCTCGATCTTTACATCGGAGCGACGTGGAACAGCAACGGGATCAACGAGTTGTGGACAAACGAACGGTGGCACAAGCCTCACTTTAATGCCAAACACGGGCGCTACCCCGAACGTAGTCCAGCCTTACGAAGGCACTGTCAGTTGGGCAGATTACAACAACGACGGCTGGGCCGATCTTTTCCTTCCGCGCTGGAACGACCTGAAAAACAGGCTCTTTCGGAATAACGGGAACGGCACATTCAACGAAGTGACGGTGGGTGCAATCGTGAACGACCTGGCATGGACTTCTGGAGGTTTTTGGGGCGATTACGACAATGACGGCGATCTTGATTTGGTGACCCTTGGTTTTTGGAACACGGACAGCCGTTTTTGGGAGAACGATGGCCAAGGGAACTTGAACGATGCGTCTGCCAACCACCCTAATATATTTCCCACCGCCACCAGCGGCTCCAACAGCAACGGCGTTGTATGGGTAGACTACAACCGCGATGGCTGGCTCGATTTGCATATTACGCAGCCCGATTTGTTGCCAGACCGTTTTTTTGAAAATGAAAAAACAAGCTGCCGTTCTTGGCTCGAAATCAAATGTATCGGAGTAGCATCGAACCGTGCGGCTATTGGCGCCACTTTGCGGGCCAAAGCGCAGGTGGGCGGAAGTGCAGTGTGGCAAATGAGGCAGGTGTCAGCACAAACTGCCGCTACGGGCAATAACCCCTTGCTTCAACATTTTGGCTTTGATGATGCAGCGCAGGTGGATTCTTTGGTGGTAGAATGGCCTTCTGGCAATACCTGTGTTTTTACCCAAGTCGCTGTGAACCAAATTATTGACATACAAGAGGATTGCAGTATAAAGGTGACACAAAGTCCGCCGCCCTTCCCAGGAACATCACAAACCGTGACACTTTGTCAGCCCGCCATTGACACTTTGCAATTGCAGCCGAATTCCCCGGCGGGCGGAACCTGGACGGCCAGTTGTGGCACTTGTATTAGCAATGAAGGCATTTTTGACCCTCAAAATTTGGCAGCAGGAGAGTACTTCGTTCGGTATGTGCAAGGGGGAATTTGCAGCGGAACAGCGGATACTTTTTTGATCCAATTGCGCATGCCTCCGAGCATTGTTTTGTCGGGTGATACATCGGTATATGTTGGGGAAGAAGTGCCTCTTTTGGTTTCAGGAGCACAAAACTATCAGTGGCTACCGGTTGAGAACCTGAGCTGCGCCGATTGTTTCGATCCCATTTTTACAGCGGACACCACCACAGTTTTTTCGGTAACGGGACAAGATGCTTTTGGTTGTGCGGCTACGGATAGTGTAACAGTTACGGTGCTGCCTGATCTGGAATTCAGTATGCCTAACGCTTTTACGCCCAATGGCGACGGCAGCAATGATTTGTTCATGCCAGCCTTCAAAGGCGATATTTTTGAAAAATTCCACTTGCGTGTTTTCACGCGATGGGGCGAATTAATTTTTGAATCAAAGTCGCCCAACCAAGGTTGGAACGGGATGATGAAAGATGTGGCACTCCCTTCAGATGTGTATGTTTATGTGTTTGAATACGGTCTAACCGATGGGAGTTTAGGGCAGAAAAAAGGGGATGTGACGCTTTTGCGGTAGCAAGTACCCAATTTCACGCAACGCCGCGACGGCACGACGTTTTGAGAATTAAGACAATATACGTCGTGCCGTCGAGGCGTTGCGTGAAACTTCTTGTGTCCTCCTCAATACGTTGCGCCGTCGCGGCGTTGCGTGAAATAACGCAGCTTATTGCCGCTCAAATATTACCTGATAGCGGGTGCTGTTTTCGATGAGTTCTGCGGTCATGCTCGTTTCTGAAATGGCCATGATGTCCCAAGTTTTTTGCTCGCCATCCGTGTAGTTGAGTGTTACGTCCTGTTTGGAGTGGTTTTCGACCCAGTCGCCATTGTACAATTGGATGAATTTCTCCGTGAACGGCACGGTTCTTGTCAAGATAAGGCTGAATTCACGGCTGCCCTCAAGATTAAGGTCGAAAGTGTAAGTGTTGCTGGCATCTGCCCCGTTAATGGTGACATTAGTGGAAAGCCAATGGCCGACTAGTTCGTCTTTGAAGGTTTTTTCTTTTTTGCAGGCGAACAAAGCGGAGGCCAGGAGCAGGAATGCAGCAAGGTTTAAAACTGCGTTTTTCATAATAAGGAAAGATTGATAAAGTGAAACGATAGGAATTGAGAAATTGTCTGCTGTAAGACAGACGGCGCATAAATGCCCAAGGCTCAAAATATATTGCCACCTGAATCCCCCCTTTAACCAAACCATAATTGTAACTTCGCCGATTGTTTGCGTCGTTATGCAATCTTTTTCCAAAATAATCCCCACGCTTGCCCTCGGCTATTTTCCGCATTTTTCTTTCAAACCATTCTTGATTCAAATTATGCAAAAGAAATACGCCACAATTGCAGCTTTTTTACTGTTCTCCCAAACTGGTTTTGCCCAACTAAAGCACCTCAATCTCAATGTGAGCATGAATGGCGGCTACTCTCAGTTGGCACACAAAACCGATTTTCGGACCACCCCACTTTACAACCTTTATGATTTTGTTGCCTTTTCACATGGCGGCACAGACGATTACACCTGGGAGGAATTTCTCGAAACTTACAAAATCAAAGACCATTTTGGGCAACCGCGTGTGGGCTTTTCAGCACTCCTGACCTACCGTGATTGGCCCATCAAAGCACTCGGCGAGGCCATGTCCTCCCCATCGTCTTATACAAGATCCTCCTATGCTGTGACCGTGGGTTTGGGTAAAGACATATACATCTCCGACAGCACCTGGTATTTTTCTTTCCTCGGCGGGTACAAGTATGTAATAAGAGACTATGGATTTGGGGCAAACACCATCGTGAACAGCATTGGAGTTCCAGAACAACGCGATAATGCAGCCTCCTTTTTCGCGCCCGTGAAACCTCTGGGTCGCCCTTCCGGAGATTTGTTTGCTGTTAGACTGGGTTTTGCCAGAACACTCGATTGGTACTACCGCTGGAGCGTAGGAGTAGAAGCCTACTACGAACTTGACCTCACAGATAAAATAGTGCGGAGTTCGCGCATGACTACTTACGGGGCGCAAGTATTTGTTCGGTGCAAGATATTTGGAAAAAATGTGGAGGAAGATCGGTTTTATCCTAACCCGGCAGGAGGGAGAAGGCATTAAGCCGGAATCCTCTATTCCACAATTAAAGTAGCAACGCCCATTTTCCCTTCCAAGATGGCACGCACGATATATACGCCCTTGGCTTTCAGTAGAAAGTCAAGGGCGATTTTATTATCCTCTGCATACCGTTGAGAAGTATGACAAATGGCTCCTGTTGGATCGAAAACCGCAATATCTACTTGTTTTCCAAAAGAAAATAACGCTGAAATTAGGGTCACTTGACCTGTTTTGGAAGGGTTGGGAGAGAGTTGTAATTCGATAGCCGCTTTGTCTGGCGAAGGTTCGGCTTTCGGGAATTCGCCCATTCCAAGGAACTCTTTCCGGGCAATCACAAGGGTTGTGCCTCGATTATAGACGATACGCTTCCCACTTACATCGAGTGCTGTGTCGCGATTGACAATACTTGGGTGCTGGAGTGAGAGGAACATGAAACGGTAGTCTGGCGTGAACGTGATGCCCGTGGGTTCGGAGCCTTCAGGAGTTGTAGCGAAAAGGGAAATTTCTGGGTTGGCAGCGGTGTGGGTTGGTTTCACCATCCATATATGGTTGTCGCCGCCGTCTTGCAGTACCCAAAGGTTGTTGGCATTGTCGAAGGCAAGATTGTCAGCCCCAATGCCCCATTGTGTCCACTTTGTTCCCTTGGCTGTTTGGATGGGGTATTGTGTGTTTTCTATAAAAACTTCCAAATCCGATATGCTGGCTCCATTGTCTTTAAATCGCCAAATACGACCGCTGAACTTCGCAGCGAAGTAGATTTTGCCAGAGGGGCCGATTTCCACGTCTTCAATTCCGGAAAAATTCCAGGCACCTATTTGTTGGCAAAAAGCATTGATGTTGTTGCAGAATTTGGGTTTATAATTGGGCACTTGTATCCAAGTTGCCGTTGAGGAGCTGGAGTCATCGCGGACCAGCACGAAAAGTTTGCCCTCGGCCAACTGCCTTTTTTGCGCCGCTACATACTTGAAGATATAGCCTTGTGTTTGGTCATCAGCACCCCAGTAAACAGTTTTTTGATCAGCGGCAATGACACAATTTTCATGAAAGGCATTGCCCGCCTTCCAGATTTTCTGGACAAATTGCCGGTCGCTTGGACGGGATTCTATCAGCCAACCAGCGTCGTAGTAGTCATTGCTGTCCAGATCGCTGGTAAGTATGGATTCTTCGCCAGAAATAATGGTGCCCCAGGGAGTTATTCCGCCAGAGCAGGGTCTATTGATACCTCCCACTGCCGAGAAGTCAATGGGGAGGCCTTGCCTAATTTCCCAGATTTGATTGAGATGATCGAACGCCAGGTCAAAGACGGTAACCCCACCTTGAAGGCTTGCAATTTCGTGGTTGAGAGAGAGATAGCCCGAATCGCTCCGTGCATTTATTGGTACAAACGCTGTGAAGTCAGGGCCATATCTCAAAGTAGAGCCGTCTGCAAGTGTATCACCCGTTTGTGCCAGAACCTGAAAATTGTGGGTGTGCGGTAATACCAAATACCCTGTCTGACTTGTGGGTACTACGGACATGAAATTACCGATGTTTTGCGCAATAATCAGCGATGTAGCCAAGCAAAAAAAGAGGACAGTTGCCCATCGGGTGTATTTCACGTTGACCATATTTTAGCTGTAGTGAGCTTGGAAGGCGGTGGGCGCATTCACCACATTCTTTGAGATCATTTTTTTTCTGGCACAGGCAGTTTCATGTCCAACTTTTCCAAGGCATTTACAATGGTTTTGGCCATAAAATAATCGCGGTACCAGCGATTGTCCACCGGGCATATATGCCATGGTGTGGTGCTTTTGTTGAAGGCGTATTCGTAGGCTTCCATGTATTTGTCCCAAAGTTTACGCTCTTCCCAATCGGCATCGTTGTGCTTCCAAAATTTAGTAGGGTCGTCGAGACGCTGCTGGAGCTGGATGCCTTGTTCTTCAAATGAGATGTGCATGTAGAACTTGAAAATCAAGGTGTTGTTGTCAAACTGAATCAAGTCCTCGAAAGCATTGATGGCTGCCATGCGCTTCTCTACGCGTTCCATGTCAATCCAGTTGTGTACGCGCTGAATTAAAATATCCTCGTAATGGCTGCGATTGAAAATGGTGGTCATGCCTTTTTCGGGAGTCCAACGGTGTACCCTCCAGAGGAAGTCGTGCGCAAACTCTTCCTCCGTCGGCTTTTTGAAACTCACCAAATCCAACCCAGCAATGGTGCAGTGGTGAAACACATTGCGTACGGCCCCGTCTTTACCGCTTCCATCCATGCCTTGCAGGATGACCAGCATGGAGTATTTGCCTTCAGCGTACATAATACTCTGAAGTTCGCCGAGGCGCTCCACGAGGCGAGCGGTCTCGTCTTTCAGGTCTTTTTTTTCCAAGTTTTTGGGCGCTTCGGTAGGGAAGGAGGAGAGTTTGATCATGGTTGAACGATAAACTATGATGTATGAACTATGAATTTGTTAGGGGCGAATATTGGGATATCAATTCATAATGAAGGCCTGGATTTTCAAACTCAAGGCTTCGCGGAGTTCTTCGGGGCTGGTGAAGCGAACAATTTGCATTGATTTCAGATCAAAATCAAATTATCATACTTCTCCTGAGGCGTAGCATCGAGCGGTAGCGGCGGGCGTTTTCGTTTTTCCATGAAAATGGTGGGGGGGCGAGATTCATTGGGTGGGTAAGAAATTCTAGAGCATTATGCGGGCATATATTCTTCTAAACCAGCGGGTGTTTCATCGAAGTCTGGTGCAACATACAAAATCATCCCCTTGGCGAATCCCGGTTTGCGCTTTTTCAAGGGCGGTTCAGCGCCAGGAACGGCCGAGCCATTAACCTTTGTATCGGTGGATTTTATCAACTGTTCAATTTTGCCCAAAACTTGATAGTCTTGCAAAGCAGGAATCTGTTGTATCAAGGTCAATTTTAACGATTCTGCAGTCATGACTGAATGTAGTTTGATACAAAAATAAAGGATTCCAGCCAATGTTTGGACATTAACATGTGACAATCAGGAGCAGCTTACATCCCCGCCTCCCACATCATCTTCATCGCCGCTTCCACCACATCCTCTACCTGTGGCTTGGAATGGTAATCCCCATCTTGCCCATACGCCGGGCGGTGGGGCTTGGCGCAAAGCGTAATTGGGGCTGAATCGAGCCAGCGATAACCGCCTTGTTTTTCCAATACCTGCTGAAGCATATAGGCCGATGCACCGCCTTCAAAATCTTCGTCCAGGAAAATGACGCGGTTCGTTTTTTTCAAACTGTCCACGCAGATATTTTTGAAATCGAAGGGCAAAAGGGTCTGAATATCCACGATTTCTACTGAAACACCGTGTTTTGAGAGCAAATCAGCCGATTCCTCGGCCACGCGAACGCAAGCCCCGTAGGTGATGATGCTCACATCCGTGCCTTCGCGCAATACTTCTGGCGTACCGAGCGGCACGGTGAAACTGCCCATATTGTCGGGCAACTGCTCCTTAAAACGGTAGCCGTTTAGTACCTCCACCACGATAGCCGGGTCGTCGCCACGTAGTAGCGTGTTGTACATTCCGGCGGCTTGGGTCATGTTTCGCGGCACACAAATGTGCATTCCGCGCAAGGAGCCAAGCATCATGCCCATGGGCGAACCGCTGTGCCAAACACCCACCAAACGGTGTCCACGTGTGCGGATGATGGCAGGCGCAACTTGCTGATTGTTAGAGCGCCAACGCAGGGTGCATAGGTCATCAGAGAGCGGTGAAATGCCATATAACAAGTAGTCCAGGTACTGGATTTCAGCGATGGGGCGCAGACCGCGCATGGCAAGTCCAATGGCTTGTCCCATGATTGTCCACTCGCGGATTCCGGTATCGAATACGCGCTCGGTGCCGTATTTCTGTTGCATTCCGCGCATCCCCTGGTTTACGTCGCCGATATGGCCCACATCCTCCCCAAAGACGAAGAGTTCGGGCATTCTGGCGAAGTTGGCATCGAAACAAGCGTTCAGGATTTCGTAGCCGTCTTTTAGCGGCGATTCATCGGAATACTGGGCCTTTTCTTCCGGCACCTCAATGGGCGATTTGGCGGATTGGCTTAGCAGATTATCGGAATATATGGAATTGCCTTCGATACGTTCGAGCGTTGCGAATTGTTGTAACTCGGAACTCTCCCGAAGAACGTTCGGGACAGGCAGTTCCGGGATACTCAATAGTGCCCGACGTGCCATTTGCAACAGTTCAAAGCGCAGAGGCTCGCGCTTTTGCTTGAGTTCGTTTAGGATTTCGGCAAGAAACGTCACGTTCGGGTGTGCTGCGTGCGCGTTCTCCAACGCAACCAACAAGGTGTTTCTCAACTCCGCCACCTTGTCATGATATCCTCGAAAAGCGCGTTGAGCAGCCTCCGTAGCTTCACGTTTTGCCTCTTTTTTGATGGTTTCGATTTCTTCTGCGGTGGCGATTCCATTGCTCAGCATCCACTCGGCCATCCTGCGGTTGCAATCAAATTCTTCCTCGAATTTGAGGCGTTCTGGGTCTTTGTAACGGCGGTGGTCACCGCTGGTGGAATGGCCGAGTTGTTGCGTAACTTCCTGTATGTGAAATACTGCGGGGCGGTGCGTGACACGCATTTCGTCCACGGCATCACGGTAAAGTTGGCAGAGGGCAGGGTAGTCCCATGCTTTGCCTTTGTAAATACTGATTCCGTTGGTGTCTCGTGCTGAATCGGCCTCAAAGCCCGCCAGTACCTCGCTGATGCTCTCCTTGGTGGTCTGGTATTTTTTTGGAACGGAGATTCCGTAGCCATCGTCCCACACGCTGATGGCGAGCGGTACCTGCAATACGCCAGCGGCATTGATGGTTTCCCAAAAAGCGCCTTCCGAGGTGGAAGCGTCGCCGATGGTCACGAATGCCACCTCGTTGCCCTGATCGCTGAGTGCGCCGCAAAGGGCAGGGTTTTCGCGGAATTTTTTGCTGGCAAATGCCAATCCCAAGCCGCGGGCCATTTGGCCTCCTGTGGGCGCTACATCTGCCGAGATATTGTAGCGGTTTTTCAAATCGAGGAAGTTGCAATCATCGTCAACGAATTTCGTAGCAAAGTGGCAGTTCATCTGTCGCCCGCCAGAAAATGGGTCGCCGTAGGGGTCGCCATAGAGTTGGGCAAAAAACTCGTCGAGGGTCATCAGTTCCAGTGCAAGCATCAGCGTTTGGTCGCGGTAGTAGCCAGATCGGAAATCGCCTTTGCGCCAAGCGCGGGCCAAGGCTACTTGCGCTACCTCCTTGCCGTCGCCGATTATGCCAAAATTGGCTTTCCCGGTCAGTACCTCCTTTCGTGCGATGACACTGGCTTCGCGGCTAAGGCAGCAGATACGGAAATCATGAAGGACTTCCAGTCGGTAATTATCAGAAAAGGCGGCAGTGGCAGTCTTGGCGCGTTTGGAAGCGGGTAAAGAAGTCATGTTACTTGTTGGTATGTGTATTTGGGGAATTGTTTATTTTGGGATTTGGCTGGCGAAATGGCCCGCAAAAATATAAAAAGTAACGCCAATGAAACGGTTCAGGAACAGCCACATTGGGCTATTTCAAGTAATTTTTCTTTTAACCTTTTTGAACCTGCTAAATTGGGCTAATTTTGCACCCCGTAACTCACCCCGATAATTCTTTACACATTTTCAAATTCACCTCACCATGTCGAACGACCTTAAAGTGCGCTACAGCGACGAGGATTTGCAGGAGTTCAAAACCATCGTTGATGGACGGCTCATACAAGCCCAAGAAGAACTAAGCACAACGGAGAAGCAAATCGCGGATCTTAACGAAAATGGTTTCAACCAGCAAGGCGGCGATTGGTACGACGACAGCACGGCCCATACCGACCTTGAAATGCTTCAGCGGATGCTCCAGCGGCAACAGCGCTTTGTGCAGGACCTAAAAAATGCCCAGCTCCGCATTCACAACAAAACTTATGGTATCTGCATCGTGACTGGCGAACTGATCAGCAAAGAACGGCTCCGCCTCGTACCCCACGCCACAAAAAGTATGGACGGCAAGGCCATGTCTAACGCAGGCGCTCGCCCAGGCCCTACTACCGGCATTAGTGAGTCTTATGATCTGGAATCTGAAGACCGCCCAGTTGGCAAACCCATTGGGGACAAAGTGCGTCTCACCAATGGCAAACGGCCTACGCATGCTAGTGGCGACGATTGGGAAATTGACAACGAAACCCTGGAAGATTCAGGCTACAACCGACGCAAAAACGACGACGACGACGAGTAACTTTATTCTTCTCTATGCAAAAAAGGGGGCGTCTCATAAGTGGTGGAATGGCCTTTAGGCCGTCGGGAAGTGCGCCGTTTTCGGCGCAGATAGCACAATTAAGGGCGTAAACGCCCTTTTTCCCGACAGCCTAAAGGCCATTCCACCACTTATGAGACGCCCCTTTTTTATGCTCATCTCATTTTTACCAACCTTAAATTTTCAAAACTTTTCCCATCCCTTATTCGAAGCAAATAAATGCCATCCGCCTGGTTCGTCAAATCAAAAATTGCAGAAAAAGTACTTTCTCCTCCTTCAATTTTTATGGATTGAACGCAGCGTCCAGTGATATCCCAAATATCAAGATTTATTGCCTGCGCTGCATTATTTCCACGCAACTCAAATATGCCGGCACTTGGGTTGGGGCTTATCTTAAATCCCAAATAGTCGCTGGGTGACGGGATGCTGCTTGTGAGCACGATCCCAGTAACTTGGGTGACACATCCCGCAGCATCTGTCACAAGGATGGAATATTCACCTGGTGCAAGTCCAGTGAATACGCTATCAGTTTGGGGCATGGTGCTGTTCAGACTGTATAGATAAGGGGAAGTGCCACCATCTACGTTTGTCAAGATATTGTTCCCAATTACCTGAATGGAAACAATCAATGGGTCGGGACTTTGCAGAGAGACCGCATTGGTGGTGACCGTGTTGCCCAATTGATCCATTACCATAACCGCGTAATCTCCAGCGGGCAGGCCAGCAAAAACTCCACTGGATTGGGGGTTCCCGTTATTTAGCCTGTAAGTGTATGGGGCTTGGCCGCCTTGTGCAGTCGCGATGGCGACTCCGCCATATAATCCGCTGCAAAGAATTTTTTGCACTACTGATAATTGCGCAGACAAGGGGGCCAAAACGGTAGAATCCTTTATCGCCAGAATGTATTCTTGATAAAATGTCCCGGTCACAGTGGCTGTATTTTCAGCTTGATTAACAAGGAATTGTGGGCTTTCTTCCCAATACGCCTGTGCATTATTTCTGCGCCGCAGCAAGCCCAGGTTTGGCTCTTGCACAAAGGCAAAAGGATTGCCTGAATAGTAGTATTTCAGCTCGTAAATGTTGATGCCCTGGTTCGCGTAAAAAAGCCCGTAGTAGTTCGCATTGTCTACCAACACATAACCCTCTCCTGGTTCGAGCACATTGGGCACTTCTTCCACGAAATAGAGATGAACAAAATCAGTCACAGCGGGCGTGGATAACACAAGGCTATCCCCAGAAGCAATAACGAGGCTGATTTGGTCAACATCTTCATAAGTATAATTGCTTTTCGTGCCGATAGGCGCCCCCGAGCGCTGCCATGCCTCGTTCAGGCCAAGTCCCTGAAAGTTGAAGAATTGCCCCGCTGGTGCAGCAGTTGCATTGGGCGCAGCGCCTCCTGATGTTTCGTCGAACCGGAAATAAGAGGACAATCCAGTCTCTGTTCCTTGCAGTTTTTGGCACATATTCGCCCTGATTTCTTCGATAGTGCGCACCGTATCCCAAATGCGGACCTCATCTATCTTGCCCTGGAAAGTGCAACAGCCGGCGTATGCGCCAATGTAAACCTGAGGGTCATTGTGTGCTGGGATATTTTGTGCTTGGCTGACCAGTTTGCCATTTTTGTAGAGGGCCAATGCTCCCAATGTGGCATCATAACTTACGGCTACATGGGTCCATTGATTGGGAGTCATCGTGACATTGTCGGTCACCTGCCACCAGGCGTTGTTGTGCCCAGCAGACAAAACCCCGTTAGGTATCCAAAAAGCGGTATTTGCAGCTCCGGAAATGATGTTGTTTGCTTGGGTGCCGCCTTGCCAGTTTATCCAGGCTTCCTTGGTATAGGAAGTGTTCAGCACCGAGCCTGCACGTACGAAATCGTCTGTTCCATCCAACGAAATACAATTGCCGGAACCGGACATGATTCCAGGTATGTCGAAGTTCGGCACGATGTGATAGTTGTCAATCAATAAGTTGTAAAATGTAAACATGCCATACCCATCGGCATTGAGTACCCAGGCATCGCTGCCTGAATGGCCACCGTATGATAAGCCCGCATTGGGGACGTTGACTGATTGGTCTAATTCCAGAACCAATTTGTTCCCATCCGCTTGAATGCCGATTACAGCGGCAGAAGCACCATATATCGTAAAATCGTTCGCACTTCCCGCTTGTGTTGTCAACCCGGTGGAAGCATCGGTGACAACTGTAATCTGTGTATTTAAATCGTTTGTAAAACTGGCACTCATCACCCGGACATTGGTTTGTTCGCCAGTGGGTGCATTGTACATGTCGGCTGAAATTTGCTTGTAAATTTTTTCACCCAACGCCTTGTATCCCAGTACATCATAATGGCAGCCATCATGCCCATTGATGCCATTGGCTGTGACTCCTTTGGCATTGTGCAGATAGTCTTCAAACGCCCGCTGATATTCCCTCAATTCCAGGGAAGGTGCACCGCAGCCTTCGCGGACTTGCACAATATAATAGGCTTCAATATTGGGAATGTTTTCTTCCCAATCTGCGTGCAAAGCTTCAAAAAGTGTTTTGTGAATGTCGGCCCGGGAACCGTCCGATTCGCCCTGATAATACATCATCGCACGGACATGGGTTGTCAGACCAGCATTGTCGAGCCGTTGGAGCAGTCGGCCATAATTGGTTGTCGAGTCGTTGTGCTGGAGATCGTTTCTTTGAAAAAATTCGATGGGTTTGCCAGGATCTGCGCCGTTGATAATGGCTATGGGAATCTGCAGATTTTCTTGCAGCATGTAACCCATGCGCAAGGGCCATTGGCCTATAGCGCCATATGAAAAAAAGCCATTCCCGTCGGCGATATACCAGTTTGTATCGCCAAAAACTGAAGGATTTGAGGTGCCGAAACAGCGTACAAAGTTATTTTGCCAAATATTGGCATCGCCATTATACGCAACTGCTTGGGCATTGGATTGGCCTTCTACGGCAAAAACGTCGCCCGCTACGACGTTCCCGGTTTCTTTAAGCAGCACGAGATTGTTCGATGTCTTTTCTTCAACTTTAAATTGGTAACTCCATAGGCCAGCAGTAATCACAAAACTCAGATCGAATTGATTGCCAATCAAATCGCTGAGCGCAAGGGTCTGTCGTTCCAATGCGCCATCGCTTTTTTCCACAGTAAAAATCAGGCTGTCGGCGCTAGTGGAAGCGGTTCCACTGATATGCACCTGTGCCGTATTGGTGGTTATATCTCGCGGGTATAGTTGGAGTGGTTTGGGAAATTGCTGGAATGTGATTTGGGCGAAAAGAGAGCAGGTGGCAAAAAGCAACCCCAAGAGCGCAGAAAGACATTTCATGAGAGCAGCGGCAAACGGATGGTGTTAGAAAATTTGCCGAAAGTATGAACAAGTCTGAAATCCTTTTCAGCAAACTCATTTCAACCAATACAAAAACGGCTGTCTCCTTGGTTGACAAAGAGACAGCCGCAACTTTTTGCTAAAAAAAGCTTGGAAGAACTTAGTTAATCGGTGCTGATTGTAATGGAACCTCGGCAGGAGCACCCTCTGTGCCGGCACCTGTGCCAACCGTAAGTACCGCCACAATGCACAGTACGATGAGCGCACCAGCCAGCACCCAGGTGGCTTTTTCTACAAAATCGGAGGAGCGGGCTGCGCCGAAAAGTTGTTGCGCCTGGCCACCGCCAAGGCTTGCGTCAATACCGCCGCCTTTAGGGTTTTGGATCAAAATTGCTGCTATCAGCAATACGCTCACCAACACGATGAAAACTGTAATAATGGATAACATGAACGCCTATTTTTTAA
>CAZPTQ010000039.1:0-30258 GCA_964589365.1 uncultured Saprospiraceae bacterium | reverse complement strand
CTCCGCTGTGCCATCCAATGTTCGGGCTTCCAAAATAAGTCCCGGTAGCCCGCCCAATTTGAATGGACCACTTGGAATGGGAATGTCCAATGTGTACCAAACTTCGTATTCGCGGCCATGAAACATGCCGGTGGATCTGCGGCAATCATAATGCCCAAGACGTTTATGTTCTGGATGCATAACCCACATGACATGCCCTAAAGTGTCAGACACTATACAACGCCCTTTTTCTCCTACACAAGCATCACGGTAGAGCATCCTTTGTTCTTTATGCATTTTGCAAATGGGTGCTCCTTGCTTGTCTCCTCCTACCGTTCTGATTAATAAGCCATTTGGGTCGGGGTAGTAGTCGCCTTTTTCATCTGGAGGTCCAATATGACGGTATAGAGATCTACTGTTATTAAAAAGTAATACCGCAATCCCATTCTTGCTCGAAACCTCGCTCAAGTGGACTTGATGAGAATAGATGACTTTGCCGAAAGGAGCGGTGTTAAGTTGAGCCAGCAATGACCAAGGGATAAAAAGAAATGATGTCACGAGCTTGCTCTTCATGTATCTCCACATCTAATTTTCTGAATTGAGTTCGATGGTTTCCATCCGAGTAACATAAATATCAAACCCTTTAGATTTTGCTTCATTTACTATGTTTTCATTGAACTCCAACTCCTCTTTTATAAACTTTGCATAAGTCATATCCATTACCTTGCCAGTTGGGGGGAGAATGAGGCCAAGTATACTTGTTGAAATCTCAAGGCGGCTAAATAAGTATTTTATCATGCCATCTGTAGATTGAGCCTCTAAAATTAGCCCTGGAAGTCCACCTAATTTGAATGGCCCAGAGGAGATTGGGATATCCATTGCGTACCACACATCATATTCACGTCCACGGAACTTGCCTGTAGCACGGCGACAGTCGTATTGCCCAAAGCGTTTATGGTCAGGGTGGAGTGTCCATGTAATCGTGCCTAAAGTGTCCCTTACAACACAATGATGTTTAGAAAGCCTAGCACAAGCAATCTTACAAAACATGGTGCGCTCTTTATGGAGTTTGTAAATTGGGAACCCTTCTTTGTCGCCAGCAACACTAGATGAGGTATACTCAGGGCTGCTGAAGGATGAGTCTCGTGTTGGGGCACCGTTTTGAATGTAGAGAGACAGCGATGGATTGAAAAGAAGTGTGGCAAAACCGTTGTTTTGTATGTCGCCAGGTGTACGTGCTTCTTGGACATAGACTACCTTGCCCATTGGGATACTGTCAGGTTGGGCAGAGAGTGTGAAAGCAAGGATGGCAAATAACATTGTGAGTTTCATATAGGTGTGGCATTTGATGAAAGATATTGCAAGACTATGAGATTTAATGGCCAAGTTTGACCTAATAATTTTGTAAGGTCAAACTTGGCCAACTTCTTTTATATCTATTGCTATCCGTCACAACATCCAAGTGAGCAAAGAGCAACGCTTAATGCTTCAAAAGCGGCATCACAATTGCCGCAAGTACAATAAACACAAACAAGTGTCCCGTTACAGGATACACAATAAACGCATGGCCCTTTTCCATCTGCCTGATGGACTTGTGGCATAACAGGTTGGTTTTGAGAAGTCTTATCGCCTTCTCTTTCAGGGATACCATTGCTGGCAAAAGCCACCGTCGCAAAAAAGGCAAAGACCAAGAGCAAAAATACTTTTTTCATGTTGTTCGAATGATTTGAGTTTGAATGCCTACTCTTCTCGCTTTTCGGCATACGCGCCCTACTTCTTTTGACGTGGTTTCGCGTAATGCCCACAGTTGCAACTGCGAGCAAAATTCCAACCCACCACTCCAGTAAAACTGGAACGAACAAAAAACTTTCTCACTTTTTCGTGTACCCTAATTGCAAGGTCACCGGATGCTCGTATTCATAAGAGGTGGCTATTTTGTTGTACTGAATTGGGCCGCCGAGAGTGCGTAACAAATCGAGGTAGTTGTACATCATGGACTGTGAAATACCGAGCCGAGAGGCAAATTCTCTGGGGCTCCCCGTGGCTTTTAGGCGTATAAGTTGGTCCATTTGTTCTAAACGTTGGAGGGTGTCAATGGCTTTCATGATAAGGCGCAGGTGTTTTTTTGTGGATAAAATGAAGCAGAAAAAGGGGCAAAAAATAAGCCTCAGGGCTTACTACTTGCGGAATTGAGTCATGTGTCGCCAGAAAAAACACCAGGATAGGCGGAGCGCGAAGTGCTAAAAAAACGCTGTGGCCTTCGGGGGGGGGGGCAGAAAATTTGTGTTCATGGTTGTCGGTTTTAGAAAAAGTGCTACAAAAGTAACACTATGCGCACTTCAAAAAAGGACAGTTTGCGACATTTCACGACACGCAGATGCTGTAGCCTTAAATCCGAAAAGGATGCTCGACTCCTCTCCAGATTTAGGATAAACAAGGAAAATACTACCGCAAGATGGTTTTACTCAAGGAATTCAGTTCAAAACCACAGCGCGCTCCGCCCTCCACGATTTGGTTTCCAACCGCAACAAATAGCGGCCTGCCGGCAAATGGCCTACCGCTATTGGAATTGCATTGAATCCTGACAGGATATCCAATTGATCCTGTATCACCAATTTGCCGTCGGCTGACCAAAACGTCATTTTTGCTTTTTCGCTGTTGGCAGCATTCAGACGGATGGTAAAGTTTGTACGAGCTGGATTGGGTGCCAGGTCTATGTACTGCTCAGGCAATGGATCTTCAATAGATCGAACTACCGTGTTGTTGCGACTGGCCAGCCACAAATCCGGGTCAAAAACCAAACTTGTTGGCGAAAAATCAAGCGCAACGGTGAATTGCTGCCCACTGAATGTATGGTTCAAAACAACCACGGTGTCCTGCACACCATCGCTCAATTTTACCGCTACGGGCATTTCAAAAAACGAAACCGAAGGGTCTGAAGTCGTTTGCTCAAGGGTTATTTTTACTTCGTTTGTTTGGTTTACAGACCAGCCGGTTTGGTAAGAAGGGAATCCTTTTCCATAAAACCAATCGGCAAAAAACTCGTCCAGATTTGCCCCGGAGACTGTTTCCATGTGTGTTTTGAAATCATCCGTTTTTACATAGCCATATTCCAATGCAGGGTCGTTCACATAGTTGCGCATTCCGGCAAAAAAGATACTGTCGCCAAATTTCCAGCGCAGCATGTGGAGCAACATCGCCCCTTTGGCGTAAGAAAGACGGCTGCTGAATATCCGTTCAACGCTGGTGGTATCGTCCACCCAGACCGAGCCATCGGGTATAAGCGTAGATTTATCAATGCGATCTGCTTTATAAAGCTCCCAATATTGGGGCGCTAAGAAATTGTAGCAAAGTCCGGTTAGGTAACTGGCAAAGCCCTCATTGAGCCAAATGTCTGCCCAGGAAGCGCAGGTTATTTTGTCGCCAAACCATTGGTGCGCCAATTCGTGCGCAAGGAGGTCAAAACCAAAAGAAGAGACAAAACTCATGGTTTGGTGCTCCATGCCGCCTAACCTGCTGAATTGAGCATGACCATATTTTTCCGCATGAAAAGGATATTGGCCAAAAAGCTGACTGAACATTTGAAAAACCGCCACATTTTCGGCCACGCCGACTTGGGCATCGGCCAGGCTTTCAGGATATACGTAGTTGAGAATTGGCGTTGTGTCGCCGCCAAAAGGCGCTGGTACGCTGAAGACCGTGTAGTTCGTCACACCAATAGCAACCAGGTATGCCGCAACGGGGTATCTATGTCGCCAATGCGCTGTGATCCAACCATTTGTCGTCGTTTCGGATTGCAAAAGCCCAATACTTGCCGCCCGAAATCCAGTAGGGTTGGTGACGAAAATATCAACGGAGTCAATCTTGTCATTGAGTGCTTGTTTACATGGCCACCACTCCATGGCGCCGTAAGGCTCGGAGAGCGTCCAAAGGACAGGGGCACCTTCATGGGTGTCCACCCGAAAGGAGCCAAAACCCGTTGAGTCTGGTATGCCCTGATAAAAAAATGTGAGTGAATCAGTCAAAAAAGCGGGCAATTGCGCTGGAAACTCCACGATGATCACGTCGCCGTTTTGAGAAAAAGCAAGGTTTTGGCCATGAAAACGAATGCTGTCCATGGTTAAGACCTCCGAAAAATCGAATTCGAGACTTCCCACCATTTCTACCGGCTCAAATACGGTCATCACCTCGCCTCGTATGTACTTTACGGCAGGGTCCACCGTCCAGTGCATGCGGCAATATTGAATGTCGCTCCGGTTGTTGGCACTGTTCTGGATATCGCGGTCGGACGCTTTAGGGTGGGCGCGAACCCAAGCGGCTTTTTCCGCTTCGATGATGTCTTCGAGCGGGTCATAAACCTGTGCGAACTGGGTGCTTGCCAAAAGGCAACAGAGCGCGGAGAGACAGATTTTTCTCATGGCTTGAAATGATTGAAAAAACGTAAATCTTGGTTTTAAAGCTATTTAGCACCGTATTTGGTGGGGTTCTCCTGAAATTTCTCTTTGCAACCAGGGTTGCAAAAGCCATAAATCTTACCGCCATAGTGAACGGTGTCTTCAGTTGTCTTGTCCACTTTCATCTCACAGACCAAGTCAATATCCGTCGCCCAGGGCAGCGTTTCCGAGCTGGTAGTGGTTGTTGGAGCCGTTTTAGGGGTGCTTTGTTGGCAATCAGCCAATAATAATACGACAAAGGCTGCGAGGAAAAATGCTTTAAAATCCATCGTAGATTGTTGTTGAGTGTGACGGTTCTGAGAATGCAAAGATAAGACTTATGGCTTCACCGTAAATTTCACCGTTTTGGTCGTGGTGTGGTCATTGTGATCCGAGACAACGACCGTCAATGTTACAGCTGTTTCAGCGGCAACGTTTGGGTTGAAATGCTCGTGAAATTCATACTCGGTTTCGTCGTGAACCACTGGATTCACCTTGTACAGTTCAGAACCATCCGAGTCTTTGGTGACCTTGACTTCCATTTCATGGAGGCTTTTGTCGGTTACGGTAAATTCAATATGTACTGTGCCGGAAACGGTTGCATTCTCTGCCGGGATGCCAATGGTCAATACAGGGGCATCGGTATCGGCATCGTCGTCGTGGTCATGATTTTTACAGGCCGCTACAGTTAGGAGGCACAGGGCTGCGAAAAGAAGAGATTTGATTTGCATGATATAGCAGATTGAAATTGAAAATTGAGGATGAATATTGGACCGCCAATGTTGTAGCGGTCTGATTTGAAAATTTAGACAGGTTTTTCCAGTAAAATGCTTTGACGAAACCGCTCACACGATTGCCAAAATGGTAATCATGGTGATCGGTGGTGTTCAAACGGCCCAGCACATCGGCTGTAAAGCCCCAGGCGCCCCGACGAATGGTGTACGCAGCCGTCATCATGAAATCGGTGCTGCCCGAACCGGGTTGCATGTTCTCGTGCAGCAATTTGCCCTGCCAGCATTTGTAAGCGGCGGATGGGGTAAAAACGCCCCAAAACATCCACTGTACGGAAATCCTCGTCAGAGTCAAAATTGCCCGATCGAGCTGCATTCAGGCTGTGTGCCGAACGGAACGATTGTTCGGAATGACGTATCCCTACAAAATGGCGATGAAATTGCGGCAAAATGCCGAAATAATTGCCACCGATGGAACAACCACACACATCGCAAGCGGAGGCAACTGACCCAAATGCCAGCAACGCCACTGTGAGAAACAGTGTTCGCATAATACATGAAATTGAAAATTAGAAAAACAAGGGTTCGGAACGGAGCTCCGAATAAGGCCCGGATGTATATTCCGGGAAACGGTCAAGCGGGAGGCCTGAAAATATCAGCCACAGGTGCATCGGGCAAAGTAACCCGGCAGGGCGGTAGCGCTATCGCACTCCAAAACGCTGTGTCAACGATATTTAGGCAAGGAAGAAATTCAAAAAACAACTGAATGTCTTTGATTTCGCGAAAATTTTCGGGCAACTGTGGTTCTTTGGAATTGTTTTTTTCGCGGGCCGCCATTTGTTTTTTAAAGGCACATTTCCCATCGCAGTGTAGGCTGGGTTTGTCCTTGTTTTCGCACTTGGCGATGTATGCAGTACGATTCCATTGGTAATGCAGCGTCCAAGCCGTCCGAATGGAGGCTTGGCCAAGTATGCTGCAAACGAGCAGGAGTGAAAGGAATCGTTGCATTCTGGGGCAAAGATAGAGCACGCTTTGTCGAAACCTTGTCAGATTTTAGCAATTCCGGCAATAGTTAAAGTTCAGATTTTTTGAACCAGAGGCATGAATTTACTGTGACGCAGCACACTCCTTAACGTCTTTTTAACGGTTTTGAAAAAACGAGGTTTCTTCCGATAATTTTTGCGGTTTTTTTCGTGCCTTTGTGCCCTGAATCGCAGACCTCGTCTGTTTAAAACCGCCCGAAGTGACAGCAGTCGCTACCAGAAAAACTTCGACATCCGCCGCGCTTTCTGACTCGCAGCTCATTGCTCTTTATTTACAAGAGCAGGACGCGAGATACTTCAGCCAGCTGTACCGCCGCTATGCAGGAAAGGTGTTTGCCAAATGCATTTCCATGCTGGCTGACCATGGGATGGCACGCGACGCGACGCAAGACGTGTTTATCAAGATACTGCTGAACCTTTCGAAATTCACCGAACAATCTTCCTTTTCAACCTGGGTTTATTCTATCACCTACAATTATTGTATTGACCTTATTCGCAAGAAAAAGAAGAATATCTTGATTTTCACCGAAGACATGGGCCGCGTCGGCACAGAAAAAGAGGTGGAAATCCCGGACAGTGTGATTCTGGAAATGGAAACCAACCGCCTGGAAAAAGTGATGGACAAGCTACCAGTGGGCGACAAGGCAATCTTAGACATGAAGTACACAGACGATATGTCCATCAAGGAAATTGGTGAAGTGCTGAAAAAGACAGAGAGTGCCATCAAAATGCAGATAATGCGTGCCAAAATCAAAGCACAATATATTTACACTGATATGTTTGGCACAGAACCAATTGGGGCATAACCAATTAACCAATTATCAAATAACCAATTATCACAGAACCGATCATATCACATGCGTCCTCCCTTCGGCGCAAAAAAACTGCCGCTATGGACAATAGCCTAAAAAAGTTGCAAGCAGCGCGGGAAGCGATGTTGCCCCCAGAGCTGGAGGATCGCATTTCGCAGCATGTTGGCACGATGTCGTTGTTCAGCAACGTCATAGAAGTGTTTGTGCCAAACGCTTTGCAAGTCGTGATTCGTCTTGTGGGTGGTGAAGAACTGCCTTGCCTGAAAAAAGAAACCCTCCGAAAAGCGCGTGCCAATATGGATTGGCGAACACCTCCCGTCCCATCCTTGCCTAGCCCCATTTGAACTGACTTTCGCAAACAATCTTCTTCAACATAATAATGGACTCTCTTCCTGTTTCTGACCCTGTTGCTCAATTAATAGCGCAGTTCTCGTCCTTTTTCCCAAAGATTATTGGAGCGCTCTCCATTCTTTTTTTTGGTTGGCTGGTATCACGCACGGTGGGAAAAATTTTGAGTAAGGTGCTTGCAAAAGTTGGGGTTGACCGTCTGGCCGAAATGCTCGACGACATTGATATGGTGCAACGTACGGGCGTGTTGAAAGAAAAACTTTCGGCCATCATCGCCAAGATCGTGTACTATATGATGATGCTCATTTTCATCATTGCAGCCACCGAAACATTGGGGGTAGCGGCCATTACCCAACTTTTTACCGACCTGATGAACTACCTGCCCTCCTTGCTCACGGCATCGGTCGTGTTCATGCTGGGCCTGTTTTTGGCAGACATGGTGCAAGGCGCAGTCGTCACATTATGCCAATCGCTGGGCATCGCCTCCGCCAAAATGATCGGCTCCATCGTCTTCTATTTTCTGTTTGTGACGATTGCCGTCAGTGCGCTTGCCCAAGCCAAAATCAATACGGAGTTCATTTCCTCCAGTCTTGTAGTGATCATCGGCGCGGGTGCATTGGCCTTCGCCTTTGGCTATGGACTTGCTTCCAAAGAGTTGGTTTCCAATTATTTAGCGAGTTATTACAACAAAAACAAAGTGCGCGTGGGCGATGATGTTCGCATTATTGGCGAGCGCGGCAAAGTGGTGCTGATTGATAGCACGTCCATGATCTTACAAACTCCTGAGCGTGCCATCATTGTCCCATTGAGTAAACTAACCACTGAAAAAGTAGAAGTCTTCTACCCCGACCCGCAGGACAATGACCTGCTCGAAGCAGAAAATAAATAGCCGTTTGATCTGCCTTTGTAAATGGAAGTCATTATCGCGTTGGCTGCTTTTGCAGCATCCTTGCTCACCCTTTTCTCTGGCTTTGGCTTAGGCACTATCCTCACGCCTATATTCGGTATTTTCTTTCCACTGAACATCGCTGTAGCACTCACGGGCATTGTCCATCTCCTCAACAACCTTTTCAAACTTACCCTTCTGGGCAAGAATGCTTCTCGTGAATTGGTGTTGCGTTTTGGCATCCCATCTGTGGCAGGTGGGTTCATCGGTGCCCTTGTGTTGGCTGCGCTCAGCCAATTGCCTATACTTTTCACTTGGGAATGCTGCGGGAAAACCTTGGAAGTCACCCCATTGAAGCTGGCGATTGCCGTGCTTATGATTGGCTTTGCGCTCATGGAAATCCTGCCAGTCTTAAAAAATGTAAATTTCGCTGGCCGACACCTCACTTTGGGTGGCCTGCTGAGCGGTTTTTTTGGTGGTTTGAGTGGTCACCAAGGCGCATTGCGCACGGCATTTTTGGTCAATTGCGGCCTCAGCAAAGAGGCGTTCGTTGCCACAGGTGTGGTCATTGCCTGCATGGTGGATTTTACCCGCCTGCCGATTTATTTTACCCGGTTTTCTGCTGCGGATATTATCAATCAATGGCCGTTGTTGCTGATCGCCACGTTGAGCGCCTTTGCTGGCGCCTTTCTGGGCAAACTTTTTTTGAAAAAAACGACCCTGCAAACGGTTCATAAATTTACCGCTGCCATGATTATCGGCATTGCGCTGCTCTTGGCAGCCGGGGTATTGTAATCATGAAAGTGTTAGAAATGGCGATGAAAAGGCTGTAAAAAAAACAGCCCTCCGCCCTTTCTCATTTGAAAGGACCGGAGGGCCCCCGCCTTCGGTTGTCTTTGCTCTTTCGAGCCTTTATCTTTGAAGTGTGCGCTCGCTTTTAAGGCACACTATTTTCATCACAAATGATTTTTCGGGTCTGTTTTGATTTTCCTTTCAAAGGGCAACGCTTCTAGTTTTCTCGTCTAAAGCAACTGCTGCTCTTTGTGTTGTTGTTTTCAAAAGTGGTATGCTTTTGAAAAGGATCGGAGGTTTTTTGCCACAAATCGTACTGCAAATATGAACGCTTTTTTGCATTCCCTGTTGCGTAGGCTGTCCTGAACTTCCGAAAACAGGCTAATTCTCGTTATTGTATTTGTAAAACAATGAAAATATTATTAATAAAAAGGCAATGAAACCACATTTTAGATTCAAATAAAGCGGAATAGATGCCACAAGGAGTGCAAATGCACGAAATTTTGTCAAATCAAAAAAAAACTTCAAAAATCCGCCGCACACCTCTAAAAATCCGCCGCTCCTTTGAAAAATGCCGCCGCTCCTTGAAATCGCCCCTGCTAAAATGCTTGTCTTCAGCACAGTTTGTAAGCACGAGAGGCCAAAATGAGGTCTCCTTTTTTCTATATTTTTTTGTGACTCCATGAGAAAGGGGTTGCGAAAAAGCCAAACGGATTTACCTTTGCGCTTCTTTTTGAAAAACCTATTTGCGGGAGTGGCGGAATTGGTAGACGCATACGTTTCAGGTGCGTACGCCCGTAAGGGTGTGGGGGTTCGAGTCCCCCCTCCCGCACAAGTTGGTTATTAAGGAGTTGTGCATTGGCATGACTCCTTTTTTTGTGTCTTACTACAAAGGCAATCCCAACAGGCTGCTTTTTTATTTTATCCCCCCTACTTTTGCAAAAAAAATTACTTCGCCCATGAAAATCGCACTACGATTTTTTCTCTTCTTTTTCTTTTCCTTCATTTTCAAACAGTTGTCCGCCCAAACAGTAGCCATCGGTGAAATGCGGCCTTATCTGGATACACTTTCGGTGGAACAAAAACTGGATCTGCTCGAGTACATGCGGCACCTCGGATCGAGTCTCGACCGAGAGGTAGCACAATCGTATTTGCAATTGGACAAAGACAAACAAGAACGGGCACTTCAGTACATCCGGCTTGAACTTTTAAAAAGAAAGGAAGGGGAAGTGCCTGACTACCGTACTACGGTACGTTGGGCACAGGATACCATCCATCTAGGCCAGGTATGGGAAGGCGAAATAATTACCGATTCTTTTCTCGTCACCAACACAGGAGCCAAACCTTACATTATCAAAGACGTGAAGGCCACCTGTGATTGCACGGTGCTGCGACGCCCTACTTATCCCTTGATGCCAGGAGAAACGGCTTCTGTTCGAATCGAGTTTGATACCCGTGGCAAGATTGGCCGGACGACGCCTGGAGTGGTGGTCTACGACAACACGCGTCCCAATGGAAGGCATATCGTGTATCTCAATGCCGAGGTGGTGCCGCGGGTGAAACCGAAAAATAGTTTGGGGAATTGAGGATTTGGGGATTTGGTTATTCGAGTGTTATGGCTTGGGCACTCGAATAACCAAATAACCAAATCCCCCAATAACCCTCTCAACCCTCATGCCATCCAAATCTTTCTCCCAACTGCTTCTTTAGCGCGTTCATTTCGTCGCGGTATTGTGCCGCACTGATGAAGTCGAGATCCTTGGCAGCGGCCTTCATCTTCTTCTCGGAGTCGGCAACCATCTTCTCCAACTGGCTGCGCGTGGCGTAGGCTACGATGGGTTCTGCCGCGAGACTAAATTCTTCATTTTCAACATAAAATTTGGTAGGCGTCACATCGCGCACGTCCAGAATACTCCGTGTGGCAAGTATCTGCTCTTTGGTTCTCGTCACGGTAGTGGGGGTAATGCCATGCTGCTCGTTGAAAGTCATTTGGATGCTGCGGCGACGGGTGGTCTCGTCCATGGTGTTGCGCATGGAATCCGTGATCTTGTCGGCGTAAAAGATTACGAGGCCATTGGAATTTCGGGCAGCGCGGCCAGCAGTTTGGGTGAGCGAGCGGGCATTGCGCAAAAAACCTTCTTTGTCGGCATCCAGAATGGCGACGAGGGAAACTTCGGGAAGGTCGAGGCCTTCGCGGAGCAGGTTCACGCCGATGAGCACATCAAATTCTCCGAGACGGAGATTGCGCAGGATTTCCACTCGTTCCAAAGTCTCTACTTCGGAGTGTATGTAACGACATTTGATGCCGATATTGTCAAAATAATTAGCCAGTTCTTCGGCCATGCGCTTGGTCAGGGTTGTCACCAATGCACGTTCGTTCATCGCTACACGTTGCTGGATTTCCTCTATCAAATCGTCAATCTGGTTGAGCGAAGGGCGTACCTGAATTGGTGGGTCGAGCAGCCCGGTAGGGCGCACAAGTTGCTCTACCACAACACCTTCTGTTTTCTCCAATTCGTAATCGGCGGGGGTAGCGCTGACGAAAATCACCTGATTGATCATACCCTCAAATTCGTCAAAATTGAGCGGTCGGTTGTCCATAGCCGAGGGCAATCGGAAGCCCCAATTGACCAGCGACTGCTTGCGGGCGCGGTCGCCACCCCACATCCCCCGCACCTGAGGGATGGTGACATGGCTCTCGTCAATAATCATCAAAAAATCATCTTGAAAATAATCCAAAAGGCAGAATGGGCGGGTGCCAGGTTTGCGTCGGTCAAAAAAGCGGGAGTAGTTTTCGATGCCGGAACAGTAGCCCAATTCGCGGATCATTTCGAGATCAAAAGAAGTACGTTCTTTAATACGCCTTGCCTCCGCCGAGCGGCCTTCGCTGATGAAATAGCGTTCCTGCGCGTTCATTTCGTCCTGGATACTGTGGATGATTTCGGTCAAACGATCTTTTGGAGCAACGTACAAGTTGGCAGGGAAAATGGCAGCCGTATCAACGGCTTCGATGCGCCGCCCGGACACGAGTTCCAAACTTTCGATGCTTTCGATCTCGTCGCCAAAAAAAATAACGCGGTAACCGGTGTCGGCATAAGGCAGGTTGATGTCCACCGTATCGCCGCGTACCCGAAATGTGCCACGCGAAAAATCGGTCTCCGTCCGTGAATAAAGGCTGTCGGTGAGGGCGTAGAGGAATTGGGTCTTGGGCATTTTCATTCCCTTCAGGAGGCGGATGATGCCTGTCTTGAAATCGTCGGGGTTGCCCATGCCGTAGATGCACGAAACGGATGCCACGATGATGATATCGCGCCTGCCAGAAAGCAGGGTGCTGGTGGCTCGAAGCCGGAGTTTGTCCACCAACTCATTGATTTGCAAATCTTTTTCTATGTAGGTATCGGATACCGAAAGGTAGGCTTCCGGCTGGTAGTAGTCATAGTACGACACGAAATATTCCACCGCATTGTCGGGGAAAAAACTCTGGAACTCACCATACAACTGGGCTGTGAGGGTCTTGTTGTGGGTGAGCACAAGCGTGGGTCGGTTGAGTTGGGCGATGACATTGGCCATCGTGAAAGTTTTGCCAGACCCTGTCACACCAAGCAGCACTTGGGCTTGGTCGCCTTGTTTGATGCCGTTCACCAATTGTTCGATGGCTTGCGGCTGATCGCCCGTGGGCTGGTATTCTGAAGTGATTTTAAAATCCATAACAAGAGGGCAAAAATACTGCGCCACAACATTTTTTTCACACAAAAAGTTTTGAAAAAAAGTGTGGCACACCTCACAGGTGTGCCACACTTTCCTAAAACAACATGAGCCACCCCGGAAACCGAGATGACTCATGTGCAAGTTTATCCAAAAAAATCAGAACGGAAAACCGTTCAGGTTTTTAGCGTTGTACAACCACGCGGCGGATAGCAGTTTCGCCATCTACCGTAAGGCGGAGGAAATACGAGCCTTGTGCCATGTTGCCGAGGTCAACGTTTTGGCTGAGATTGCTCAGTTTTCCAACATTGAGGCTTTGCAGCGTCTGACCGAGGGTGTTGAGCACTTCTATGCGCACATCGGCGGCAGTAGCCAGCGCGAGGTTGAGCGTCAAGATGCCAGCAGTCGGGTTCGGGCTGATGACAAACGATTGGATAGAAGCAGGGTCCTTCGTGTCGCTAACTGTGATGGTAACAGATTTCGTAGCGGACGTCGAACATTCGTCGGTAACCGTGACCGTGTAAGTACCTACTGCAACGTTAGTGAGGTCTTGCGTAGTCGCGCCATTGCTCCAGATATAGCTATAGTAGGAATCGTCGCCGATCAGTGCGCCGATACCACCTCCAGGAGTGAGGTTCGCGGAACCTGCGCCAGCCACAATAGTAGCCGTTATGGGAGTCGTGACAGGCAGGAAGGCTATTCCAACCGATTCGCCCACATAGAAGCAACCGTTGCTGATATCAATGTTGTGCAGGAAGTTTGGCAGGCCAGCATTGTCGCCATTGCCGATTACGACAGGCGTAAAGAAGTAGATATTGCCAGCCATCATGAATGAGCTGTTGTCGTTAGGAACACCAGGTGCATAAACAGCCGGAAGTACCTGGAAAGAGCCCAAATAGTTGGGATCATCTGCTGGGTACAGGGTCGGATCTAACGGACCTGCAGAGATTGCCCAAGCTATACCAGATACAATCCCTTCGTTTGGCAACACGAATCCACTTGGGTCCACAGTGATAAGATCGGCCAGAACGCCAGTCCAGCACAGAAGATCGCTTGACGTTGTGTAAGTACCCACTGCGCCGTCAGCACAAAGGACGCTGGCGATCTTGGTGATTTCGATGCAGAATTCACCTACAGACAGCGTACCGCCAGGAAACACGGTCCCATCAAACCCGTCAATAAGCATGTAGTAGTTTTGGCCGGCATCCGTTTGAAGGTCAAGACCTGCGCGCCAGTCTGGCACACCACTGGTGTAGAGGTCGTCGTTGCAAGCTATTTCTGTCAAGTCGGTGCAGTCGTCAC
Organism: uncultured Saprospiraceae bacterium; assembly: GCA_964589365.1. GTDB lineage: Bacteria > Bacteroidota > Bacteroidia > Chitinophagales > Saprospiraceae > M3007. The sequence continues at coordinate 16,227 of CAZPTQ010000039.1, read as the reverse complement.
CGGCATAGATAAGCATCTGCGTATCGCCGGGTCCTGTAATGTAATTGGTAGCGTTGCAAGGCACTGTCTCAATATGGTACTTATCGCCGTCGCCGACGAAAGTATACCACATGGTAGTGTTCAGGATGTCGGCACCTGCGGTTTCGCCCCAGCAATCTACCGCAGGGTCAGAGGGAGATGTTGTCGCGGTAGTATTGTCGTAAATGCCAGTGGTTTGCGTAATAGGTTGGCCGAAGAAGAGGGTGAGGTCAACAGCAGCGTCGCACACGTCTACGTTGTATACCAACGCGGGGAGTTGGATGTATTCAACATCGTCAATATAGTTCGTGTGGTTGTTGTTGATTCCGTAGAAGTCAATACCACCCAGATTGTTCGGGTACGACATTTTGTGGACATACTGGCCATCCACCCACAGGGTCAGCAGGTTGTTGTCGAGGTCTATAATATGACGTACTTCAAACCACTCACCATTTGGGTATGTGAACGTTGCGAGGCTGGCACCTGCACCGATTTGAATGTTGCCGGTACCGTTGACGCCAAAGAAAGCGTCGAGGTTCCATGCGCCAGCGCCGATGGGCACCACGTTTTGGATGTTGTAGTAGGCTTGTTTGCCAACAGGGACGTAATACATCCACTTCAACTCGTAACGGCCAGTAGTTTTGTTGCCGAGTTTAAGTACCACGTCCTGTGGGCCACCAGCAGTGGCAGTGGTCAGAATTTTAAATGATTTTGTACCAGAGTTAGCCTGTTCCGTGGATACAATACCGTCTTCGGTGGTACCCGCTGTACCACTCCATGTGGTCCACCAAGCGTTGGCTGCACCACCTTGTTGGGCAATGTTTTGCTGCGCGAGTTTTTGGGCTATAACATAGGATTCCATGTTGTCGCAGACAATCTTGTTTGGATTGAGCGGGCAAGGCAACACGCAGGGATCGCATGAATTGAAACAGACCGCAGGGAGGATAATATCCTCAGTGCCTACGGTAAGGCTGCGGTCAAAGCCGCCCAGCGTGGGGTTGGCAATGCCACATGCCGCGAGCGTCAGGCCGTTTTCGAACCCTGTCGGGCCGTTGAGGAAACGATATAGGTAATTGCCTTCAGCCAATGGGGCAGTATAGGACCAGATACCGCCACCTTGATTGGTCATGGCTACTGGCATCAAGCCAGTAAACGTGCCAGCAATGAACATGCCACTTGGGTCTACCGTAAGCAGCGTAGCGTTCACCTGGAACGTAACATCGCTTATAGATGCAACAGGCTCTAGCAGTTCGAGGTCATCTACCTTCCAGTAGTACTCGAAATCGCCTGCCCAACGGAACTGAATCCATACTTGTGGTTGGTTATCCGCTTCTGGAATGGCAATATCAATCACGCCTTCGTAGAATTGGAAATTTGAGCCAACTTCAGCAACCAAATTGTCGAACTCCGGTACGTTGTGGTATGTAAAGGTAGTGCCGTTGGTGCTGATACCAATACGACCAATGTCTGCACCAGAAAAGGTGCGAAAAAAGGTGTGGAACCTCAGATGTACGTCAGATTTGCCAGTACAGTTGGCAGGGTTTCCTTCACCCGTTAGCGTAACATCGTGAGCACCAGCGCCATTTCCATCAGAATCAAACCAAAAATAGCCAGTGTCGCCAGTTAGGAGGCTGGTGGTAGGGCCATTATAGGCACCCGCGTCTAGGTCGTCCGTCCATTCCCAGGCCAATTGATTGGTACCTGCGTTGGTGCCGGCACTGATCCAATTGGTAACAGCGGTTGTCTGGTCAGAAAAGGTTTCCGTCCAGAAAACCTGAGCGTAAGAAACCTGGAAGCCGAATGCGAGCATTAGCACCGCAGCAAGGCTTTTGAAAGTCATCGTTTTTGCCATGAGAGAAAAAATGAGTTAGGTTAACAGTTAAACATGATTGTGTTAGAGCCGCCAAATTTCAGGAAAAGAATTCGGACGGTCGTGTATTGTGGAATCGAATTTTGCCAAATGACGGCTTTTTACAAAAATTAGGGGCACTGGACCACTCTGTTGTCCATTAAATGAAACCAAAGAGGAGGCAGAAGCGCGAGCACGATGCTCGCGGGGTAACCAAATGGCAATTGCGGACTTTCGTCTATATGGCGCAGGATTTGGTATTTTCGAGTAGACTTAAAGTGATGATCGCTGTGGCGTGTGAGTTCGTAGAGGAAAATGCGCCCCAATTCGTGGTCGCTGTTCCACGAATGGCGCGGCGACACAGGTTCAGGGCGTCCAGTTGCTAAAATTTTGCGACGCAAGCCGTAATGCTCGATGTAGTTTACGGTCTCCAAGAGCAAGAAGCTGATGGTTGCAATGCCTATTGCTCCAAAAAATGCTTGCCAACCCAAAAAGAAAAAAATTGCCCCAAGCCAAATTGTTTGGGAAATGGAGAAGCGTAACATAACATTGTCCCAAAAGGTTGTTGGCTGGTCTGATTTCGCCAATCGTTCACGCTCCAAAGCCCAGGCGTTGCGCCACCCGCCCAATACGGAGCGCCGCCAAAACCTGAACACGTTTTCGCCCAATTTGGCCGAAGCCGGGTCGTCGTCGGTGGCTACATTTTTATGGTGACCACGGTTGTGTTCTACAAAAAAATGTTGGTAAAGCGAAGGAAGGAGCATGATTTGTGCCAACACCTGTTCGAAATTTTTAGAGCGATGGCCCAGCTCGTGTGCTACGTTGATACCGCTGGTGCTTGCCACAATGCCCACTCCGAGCGTCAGCCCGATCAGCTCATATCCCGTCAGGCTTTGGGCTGCTACCGCCCACAAATACCAGCCAACGATACCAAACAACAGGGGTGCGTTGGCATATAACAAGCAATCGAAGAATATTTGACGCACCCGATCCTCTTCTTCCTCTTCGGGTACATTCTTGGTTGATTTGGGCGTAAAAAGTTCAACAAGCGGAAGTATGCCAAACGCCAGGCCCACAGTCAGCCACGACCACAAGCCTTGCCAAGCCAATCCCAACAGGGCACTTGCAGGCACGAGGTAAGCAAAGAGATATTTAAGGTCCCTCATGTTATTTGTGGATTTGGTTATTTGTGGATTTGGTTATTTTGGTTATTTGTGTGCCCAAGCTCTGGCGATCAAATAACCAAATCCTCAAATAACCAAATCCCCAATATCCCCTATTCATCCAGAATTTTCCATTGCAAAGCGGCTTTGACGAGTCCGGCCGTGTTGCGTGCGCCGAGTTTTGCGAGTAAAGCGGCGCGATGGCTTTCTACTGTTTTTTCGGAGAGAAATAATTGCGAAGCAATTTCCGGGGTGGTGCGTTCGTCCATGATAAGGTGCAGTACTTCGCGCTCGCGGCGGCTGATTTTGGGAGGTTCTTTGGCTACTGCCCCACCTGCTCTGTGGTGCATAAGGCCCCTCATCACCACATCGGTCACTTCCTTGCTGAAATATGTTTTGCCGGCTGAAAGGGTACGGATGGCATGGCAGAGCTCTGCTTTGCCCGTATTTTTCAATACATAACCTTGCGCCCCGAGTCCGAGCATGGCAGAGATGTAACTTTCTTCACTGAGCATCGAAAGCACCAGAATTTTCAAGTCTGGAAGATCGGTGCGGAGTTGTTTGCAGACTTCGAGGCCAGATTGATCGGGCAGGTTGATGTCGAGCAAAAGCACATCAGGAGGGTCGGAAAGCACTTGGCGAAGGGTTTCGGCAGCAGTGGTTGCTTTTCCAACGAGCGCGAAATCAGGCTCGCCCACCAACAGGCTTTCTACACCTTCTGCAAACATGACGTGATCGTCGGCAATAAAAATACGGATCATGGGCGGGCTGAATTGGGGCGCAAATTAGGAAGGAAAAGCCTTTGTTTGCTAAAACCCTTGTGCGAAATTGTATCAGAACTAAATATTGGCTGTTTCTAAGCAAGGACAAGAAGCCATTTTACCTTTGTGGCTTTATCCGCCATAGCGCGTATAGCGCGAAGGCGGAATCCCCCCTCCTCCGCCCCCGCCTGCCAAGACATGGCAGCCAGAAAGGCTTCGGCGGGTAAAAAAATCCACGTCTCACCAAATCAACATTCACATGGACTATCGCATAGAAAAAGACACCATGGGCAAAGTGCAAGTGCCGGCCCAGGTTTATTGGGGAGCACAAACCCAGCGCTCGATCGAGAACTTTAAAATCGCTCGCGACACCAACAGAATGCCCATCGAGATCATCCGCGCGTTTGCATTTTTGAAAAAAGCCGCCGCACTTACCAACTTTGAAGCAGGCGAGTTGCCCAAGGAAAAATGCGCGCTCATCGGGCAAGTCTGCGACGAGATTTTGGCGGGCAAACTCGACGACCAATTTCCGCTCGTTGTTTGGCAAACAGGCTCTGGTACACAGAGCAATATGAATGCAAACGAAGTCATTGCCTACCGTGCTCATGTGCTGAATGGCGGCCAACTCACAGACGAACAAAAGTTTGTCCATCCAAACGACGACGTAAACAAAAGCCAGTCTTCAAACGACACTTTTCCGACGGCCATGCACATCGCGGCCTACAAAATGCTCATAGAAGTCACTATTCCGGGCATCGAAAAACTTCGCGATACCCTCCAAGCCAAGTCAGAAGCATTCATGGATGTGGTTAAAATTGGGCGCACGCACTTTATGGATGCTACCCCGCTTACGCTTGGACAGGAATTTAGCGGCTATGTGGCCCAACTCAATCACGGCCTTCGCACGGTGCGAAATTCGCTTGCCCACCTCTCCGAACTTGCGCTCGGTGGCACAGCTGTCGGCACGGGCATCAATACGCCTAATGGTTATTCTGAAAACGTGGCGCGCCACATTGCAAGCCTGACGGGTTTGCCTTTCATTACTGCACCCAATAAATTTGAATCGCTTGCTGCCCACGACGGTATTGTGGAAGCCCATGGCGCACTCAAAACCGTGGCCGTCAGCCTGATGAAAATCGCCAACGACGTGCGAATGCTTTCCTCCGGCCCACGCTCGGGCATTGGCGAAATCCACATTCCCGACAACGAGCCTGGCTCCAGCATCATGCCCGGAAAAGTCAACCCTACCCAGTGCGAAGCACTCACGATGGTAGCCGCTCAGGTGATGGGCAACGACGTAGCCATCAACATCGGTGGCTCCAACGGCCACTTCGAACTCAACGTGTTCAAGCCGATGATGATCTACAACTTCCTGCACTCTGCCCGGCTCATCGGCGAAGCATGTGTGAGTTTCAACGACAAATGCGCCATCGGAATCGAGCCGCTGCGCGACAACATTGCCAAGCACCTGAACAACTCCCTGATGCTCGTAACGGCGTTGAATACAAAGATTGGCTACTACAACGCTGCTGCCATCGCGCAAAATGCGCACAAAAAAGGCATAACATTGAAAGAATCGGCCCTCGAATACGAATTGCAAGGGCTTGATTTCAAGCACATGACTTCGGAACAGTTTGACGAGTGGGTGCGGCCGGAGGAGATGGTGGGGAGGTAAAGAAATTAAACCGCAAAACAGGAGAACCGGAGAACAGGAAAATTTAAAATCAAACACAAACCTACTCAAGCGTATCATTGCTAGTGTGGGCTTCGGCCTTGCAGTTTTAAATTTTCCTGTTCTCCGGTTCTCCTGTTTTGCGGTTTAATTTCCCTCCCCATAAAGCCACACTACCGCCTTCGGAAACTCCTTCCCCCAGCGGTCTTCGGTGTGCCTGCCTTGAGGGTCGGTTTCTATTCTGATTTGCAATTGTGCGGGATCATAACCGCGTGTTTCCATGGATTCTTTGAAGCGGCGCACGTTGGTGATTACACCCGCGCCCTCTTTGCCTCCTGCATAGAGGTAGATTTTTGTATTCGAATACGGGGAGAAACGCACCGGTTCAAAATATACCTTGGGTGCGGCCCAGAGCGAGGGCGAAAAAATCATGAATTTGGAAAAAACCTGTGGGTACGCTATGCCAGCGTAGATACTGATGAGGCCGCCCATGCTGCTGCCTCCGATGCCTGTGTGCGCCCGGTCGGGCAGGGTGCGAAAGTTTGTGTCAATGTGTGGCTTGAGGGTTTCTGCAAGAAACGTGGCATATTCTTGCCCCAGTCCCTCGCCCCATCGCTGCGAATCGTAAGGGGAAAATTCGCGCACACGATCGCGGCCTCCATGGTCAATGGCTACTACTATGAAACCGCCGGCCCCGTGTTGGGAGAGTGCTGCCAATTGGCGGTCCACAGCCCAAGTGCCAAATGGGGCAGTGTCTTCAAACAAGTTTTGGCCGTCCTGAAGATAGAGCACCGGGTAGCGTTTGTTAGAACCTGCATAATCCCAGGGCAGCAATACAGAAATACGTCTTCGACGGCGAAGCTGCGGCAAGTTGAACCGCTTGGATACTATCTGAATATTAGGATAAAACTGCGGATCGTAACCTTTGGAATGTTGTTTCCAGCGCGGGACCACGTCATTCACTTTGCCTCGTGGGGCTTCCATGCTACGATTGGCTCTGGGGAATCCGTCAGCAGCAAGTTCTTCCGCCTCCCAGCCTCCTTTCACATATTTATACTCAAATTTTTCGATTGTGGGCGGCACTTCCTGAAAAGTGTATTGATAATGGCCTTCTTTGACTTTCAGCATCTTGTACTGCTCATTACGAGTGGCCCATCCGTTGAAATTGCCCGTGAGAAACACAGGGCGCGCATCGTCGTTGGGCGTAAAAAGTTCGAGGGTGAGCATTACGGGAGCAGATACTGCACTAGAGTGAGGCGCTAAAAGATGGGTGCGCATGAAGCGAAGGTATGGTTGGTCGTTGGGTAGCGGCAAAACTAATGCCAGAGCGAGAAGTTTACTCCCTAAATTTGTCCAACAGGTGCGCCAACTCCAAGGCTTCGGCCTCAGAGAGTTTGCCGCCTGCCGAACCACTACTTTCCATAAATCTCGCCTTTTCAATATCAGAGAGCAGTTTTTTGCCCAGTTCGGAGATGGTTACAATGACCATGCGGCGGTCTTTCCCGTGGGGGACACGCTCTAAATGGCCGCTGAGGCGCAGCTTTTCTACCAATCTGCTTACGTTGCTGCTACGGTCGAGCATACGGCTTTTGATGTCGAGCACTGAAAGCCCTTTAGGTGCGCTTCCATTGAGAATGCGCAGGATATTGTACTGCGGGCTGGTGAGGCCAAAGGGCCGCAACTGACGGGTAATGGTGCAATCGAGCCAACTGGCAGTGAAAAGTATGTTGAGCAGCACCCTCTGTCGGGCCGGCATTGGCTTGATGCTTTTGAGTTCCATTTCTAATTTCATGACGCAAACTTAAATGTTCTGACACCAAAACAAAAAAATGAGCACTTGGTTTATGGATGCCTGACAGTCCATAAAGACTTAGATGGCTTAGTAATCCTATGTTTGGTGTACTTTTGCAAGTGCTTACAGACCATTTTCCAACCATTATGGCAATATTCGAGCAAACAACAAAGCCAACAGTCCCTTCACCTACACCTACTACGCAATTTTTTGCCCCGCGAGCACCCTCTTTCAAAGGAGAAACTCCAGGCAGGTCGAAACTTTCTAGGGATCTGGATTATTTTTTATCTTCTCAATCTCTATTAGACATCTCAAAGAAGATTCAAGTATGTAAGAGAACCAAATTGAGTCAAACGAAAATAACTCCTTCCAGCCGAGTAGACACCCAAACCGCTGTGGTACTCGATGAGGTGATGGGTAGGGCGACATTGTGTGGTAGTTTGAAACAATATATCGAGTTGAAGGGCAAACCCATATCAGATGGTAATTTTTTGGTCCATAAACATAGTTTGTATAATGACTATTTAAGAACTCCTGGCGATGCAGGCAGTTCTGGCAGCAAATTCGATAGCGATGATTGGCATAGGGCGGTAAACCAATATTTGACCAGCGCAGAAAGCGGCTTTAAGAGCATGCCTTTGGGTGACCGAAGAGAGCGAATAAAGGAGGTTGGCGGTTTTTATGATCGAACCAATGACAAAGTAAATATGCCATCCGATGGCACATTCGGCAATGCCTTGCATGAGGCAGTCCATCGGCTTTCTAAGCCTTTGTTTAAAAATCTTTACGGCTCTGAATTAAATGAGGGGGTAACTCAGTATTTTACTGATATGATCCTTCGAGATGAGGGGCTTCCACCTGTTTCAGGACACAAATACGGTGATAATTTAACGCTTGCTAAGCACTTGGTAAGAAAAATTGGGGGTTTTGATCTTTTAGCTAAACTGTATTTCTCCGGATCGGTTGAGGTGCATAAAAAAATTCTGGTCCTATTGGGTATTTACAAGACCGAAAACGATCCCATTCGTCGCGTAGGTTGGTCAGAAATATTAAGAGCAATTCGTAAATAACTATTGGAATGCTGAATTGTTGATCAAAAATTGCGCTCATCAGCATCCGCAAGCCTGTATAAATAACAGTTGCACAGGTGTTTAATCCATCACGATTATTTCAATAATATGCAATACGACGTTACAGTAATCGGATCCGGGCCAGGAGGTTATGTGGCCGCTATTCGTTGCGCCCAATTGGGGCTAAAAGTTGCCATTATAGAGCGCTACCCTGTGTTGGGCGGCACTTGCCTCAACGTGGGCTGCATACCTTCCAAAGCCCTGCTCGATTCTTCTGAGCATTTCTACAATGCAGCACATAATTTCAGCACACACGGCATTGATTTGAAAGATTTAAAGGTGAATTTGCCGCAAATGATTCGCCGCAAGAACGAGGTGGTGCAGGAAAACAACAAAGGCGTGGAATTCCTGATGAAGAAAAACAAGATTGATGTGCTGTATGGCCACGGGTCTTTTTTGACTAAAAATCGTTTAAAAATCACGGGCAAAAGCGGTGAAATCAGAGAAATCGAAACCCAGCGCGTCATCATTGCTACCGGCTCGAAGCCAATTGTTCCGGCGAATTTCAACTACGACAAACATCGCGTCATCACGAGTACCGAAGCGCTGCACATCGAGAAAGTGCCGGGCACTATGGTCGTTGTCGGCGGCGGGGTCATTGGGCTGGAATTGGGCAGCGTATATGCCCGACTCGGCACTAAAGTTCATGTGGTGGAATTCCTGGATCGAATCATCGCGGGTATGGACTCGGATTGCAGCCGGGAACTGATGAAATCGCTAAAAAGTTTGGGAATGGAATTTCACCTTCGGTATGGCGTAACGGAGGTAAAACCTTCAAAATCAAAAGTAAAGGTGACAGCCCAAAGCCGTGACGACGAATCAAAAACCCTCTCCTGGGAGACCGACTACTGTCTGGTATCCATTGGCCGAAAGCCCTTTACCGACAATCTTGGGCTGGAAAACGCGGGCATCACGCTCGACGAAAAAGGCCGTATCCCCGTGAACGATCACCTGGAAACCGCTGTGCCCGGTATCTATGCCATTGGCGACGTGGTGCGCGGGGCAATGCTGGCACACAAAGCCGAAGAAGAGGGCGTTTTTGTGGCCGAAACCATCTTAGGGCAAAAACCGCACATACACTATAACTTGATTCCCGCTGTAGTGTACACCTGGCCAGAAGTAGCAAGTGTGGGCTATACTGAAGAACAACTCAAGGAGGCAGGAACGCCCTACAAGTCTGGCAAATTTCCCTTCCGTGCTTTGGGTCGCGCCCGTGCGAGCATGGACCTGGACGGCATGGTGAAAGTACTTGCCGACAAAGAAACCGACGAAATCCTGGGCGTACACATTGTGGGCGCCCGTGCTGCAGACATGATTGCGGAGGCAGTAGCGCTCATGGAATTCCGTGCCAGTGCCGAAGATGCGGCCCGCATGAGCCACGCGCACCCAACCTATACCGAGGCGTTCAAAGAGGCTTGTTTGGCGGCTACGGGGAACCGGGCTTTGCACGTTTAAAAATAGTGAAGCTCGACTTTTGCGCGGATTATGCCAATTGCAAATTTTTGTTTTCCAGTTGGATACTGATTTTTATCTCAGCGTTCATTGCCTTGAAAACACGCACAATAGTGTCTATTGTTGCGCTGTTTGCATTGTTTTCCAACTTTGAAATTTGGGCTTTTTTGACCCCCACCAAATAACCAAGTTCCTCTTGAGTCATCTTCTTTTCCAGACGAGTTTTTCGGATCAATTCGCTGATGATTTCCATTCTAAGTGCATACTGATTATTCCGGTGATATTGACCATGCCGTGCGTACAGATTACCAAGGTGTTTTGATTGTCTCTCTTATCCCAAAAAGCAAATAAGCGATACTGGAGATTTCCGTACTTCGTGCGGAGTTCCCAAATATCTTTGGTCAATTTCTTGAAAAGTTTGGGGTCGTTGGCTTGTTGCGCTTTGTCAATGTTGAAAAGTATTTTAGCAACTGCCTTTTGCTCAATTCCTCCAAAGAAGTCATTGACCTATTCAAGAAAAAGTGTGGTAAATTTTTGCACATCAATATTGGCTTTGTTAGAAATTATTGACTTCAAAGGCAATCAAAGTTTCTGAATACGGAAACTTTGCTTGCAATAAACTCAAACGCTGAAATAATGTTTGTTGCCTTTACTATAGATAGTAAAAACTTCTCAGCCGATCTCTCAACCCCCATTGACCTCTCCATCCCCTTGCGCGATGGAGCAGAAAACCCGAACTGTTTTTGGGCGCCCATGCCAGAATTTTCTCCCGTTCGGGCGGGCGATTTTGTGGGAAGCACAAAAGAAGGTGGGGTGGTCAACTTTTTCAATATTCGCCTGAACCCGCATGGAAACGGTACCCACACCGAGTGCGTAGGCCACATTGCTCGCGAGCGTTTTGTGCTGCGCGAATGCCTGTTGGAATCCCATTTTTTGGCAAAAGTCGTCAGTCTGTACCCTCGCCGAACAGCGGAAGGAGATCGCGTTATTTTTAAAGACCAATTGGAGGAACTATTTTCGGAAAATGAAGCCGAAGCATTGATTGTCAGGACTTTGCCAAATGACGAATTAAAACTTCGTCAAAACTATTCTGGCTCAAACCCACCCTATCTACACCACGAGGCGGTGGAATTTTTGGTCAAATGTGGGGTGCAACACCTGCTGCTCGATTTGCCTTCCGTGGATCGCGAAGAGGATGGTGGCCAGTTGCTTGCGCACCGCGCTTTTTGGCAATATCCACAGGCCACGCGCACCCCTGCGACCATTACGGAAATGATTTTTGTGCCGAATTCAGTGCGGGATGGGCTTTACCTTCTAAATCTTCAAACTACTTCCTTGGATTTGGATGCAAGTCCGTCGAAGCCGCTGATTTTTGCGCTGCTGGGTGCTTAAAAAAACTAAAAGTACTTCAACGAAAGATTTCCAAAACATCATGGTTCTCAGTACTCAGAAATGCTTCGATAATTGCCGCATTGTCGAGCATTGCTTTGACTTGGAAGGATACGGAGCAATTGCCTAAACGTAGCCAGATGATTTTGGGTGGTATGCTGCGTTCGAGTACATCGGGAAATACCGATGCAATCCTCGCCTTTAAGCGATAAGAAATGTTTTGATCAATCAGCAATTTCCTGCTGCTGCAAGTATACGTTCTTGTCGGTTTGCTGCAAATTCGAGTGCAGTGAGGATGTCTTCACGGGTCAATTCTGGAAAGTCTTCCATAATTTCTTCGGTACTCATGCCACACGCCAGCCAACGCAATACGTCTTCTACCGTAATTCGCATACCTCTAATACAAGGTTTTCCACTGCGCTTGCCTGCCTCTATCGTGATGATGTTTTTGTATATGTACATGGCTGAAGATGTTCTTTAGTATACAAAAGCAACGGATTGTCTGTGAGTTGCGTCACTTATCATCCCCAAAAAACGAAATAATCTTGTCGGCCAATTCCATGCCGATATAAGCCTGCGCTTCCATCGTACTGGCGCCAATATGAGGGCTGCAAGAAACTTTGGGGTGACGAAGAAGCGCTTCGAGCGGCGTGGGTTCATTTTCAAAAACGTCGAGTCCTGCGCCGCCAATCTTTCCTGAATCCAAGGCAGCAAGCAGCGCTTTTTCGTCAATCACGCCTCCACGTGCCGTATTGATGAGAATGACCCCAGTCTTTAATTTTTCAAGTTCCTCGGCTCCGAGGAGTGGTTTGTCAATGCCTGGAATGTGGATACTAATGATGTCAGAATCGCGCAAAACCTTGTCAAGGGACTCGGTATAGATGGTCAGGCCTAATTTTAGGTCCGGATGCTCGCCTATTTGGATACCGATTTCGGCTTCGGTTACAAAAGGGTCGTGTGCCCGCACATGCATTCCAAGACCGAGCGCGATTTTGGCGAGTTCTTGCCCAATGCGCCCAAACCCTATGATACCGAGCGTCTTCCCTTTGATTTGAAAGCCTGCCTCAGCATCTTTTTTAAGTTGCTTGAAATCACCACCAATCGCCAATTCGCGGTTGCTGCGTTGGAGCATACGGGCGAGGGTGAAAATATGGGCGGTTGCGAGTTCTGCCACTGCGCGCGAAGAAGCTTGCGGGGTATTGAACACCTGAATACCCTTGCTTTGGGCATAATCAACGTCAATATTGTCAAGCCCCACTCCACCGCGTCCGATGATTTTCAGTTTTTTAGCGCCGTCAATCACGGCCTTGGTCACCTTAGTGGCACTGCGCACGATGAGCACATCGTAGTCAGCTATGCCGGCTGGGAGATCGTCTTGCGAGAGTTTGTCTTCGCTTACTTGATAGGAAGCCTCTTCTAGGAGCAAGAGGCCGTCGGGGTGGATGCCGTCGTTGGCGAGTATTTTGATCATGATTATTTTATACCACTAAGAGACTAAGGAATTTTAGGGGCTCAAAGGTAGGCAAGCAATTCGCGAATGAGCAACCGCATCTTTGGTTCTGCAGATTGAGCGGTAGAAATAACATCCTCCAACGTGGTGACACGAATGGCCGAGCGCGGGTACGAGACGTTGCTGACGAGCGAAATCATCAATACCGTCAATCCGCTGTGCCTTGCCACCAACACTTCCGGGATAGACGACATGCCTGTGCAATCACTTCCAAGGCTGCGTAGCATGGAATATTCGGCAGGCGTTTCGAGATTAGGGCCAGACATAGCTGAATAAACCCCCTCGAATGCTCGAATGCCGTTGGTTTTGGCAATTTCCAATGCCTTTTGGCGCAAGCCCTCATCATATGTATGCAGCATGTCAGGGAACCGCGGGCCGAGCCGTTCGTCGTTGGCGCCGCGCAGGGGGTTTTCGGGGAGCAGATTGATGTGGTCGCTTACCACCACGAGATCGCCTGCGCGAAAATGCGGATTCACTCCACCAGACACGTTTGTAATGATAATTCGTTCGATTTCAAGGGCTTTTAGCACTCGCACAGGAAATGTTACCTGCTCCATTGTCCAACCTTCGTACCAATGAAAACGCCCTGCCATGACCACGACTGGATGGGCTCCAAGATGACCGAAAATCAGTTTCCCTTTGTGGCTTTCGACGGTGCTTTGGGCAAAATGCGGAATGTCGTGATAATTGATTTCGGCTTCTACGATCAGGTCATCCGTCAGGTTTCCCAGTCCCGTGCCGAGCACTATGCCTGTTTGGGGTTTGAAATTTGTGCGATTGCGGATGTATGTGGCGGCGTCTTGGATTTGTTCGTATAAGGGCATGTTATTACTTTGATTCATAAGCCGCAAAGTTCGGGAATTCCATCGAAGGGTCGTAAGACCCTCGCACGAACCGCGTAGCGGTGCCATTCAAGTAAAAGAGCCGAGACATTGCTGCCCGGCTCCATGAAAACACCTAAAACCCTATTAACTAACCTTATGAAAACTCATTTTGAAAACTTTGGATTCTGGGCGATGGACTTTGGACGGTTTGAAAATGTCTTGTGTCCAGCAGTCCAACATCCGAAGTTTAGCCGACTTGAATATTTTTCATTACCGGCTTGGCTTCTTCTTTTTTTGGAAGTTCGATGTTCAAAATACCACTTTCATAAACAGCTGCAATCGCATCTTGGTTCACTGAGTTTGGCAATTTAAACGAACGCTTGAACGATTCGTATCTGAACTCGCGGCGAAGGAAGCGGCCTTTGTCGGCTGGAACTTCCTCGGTTTTCTCTTCGCGCTTAGCCGTAACGATCAGGTTACCGTTTTCGACGTTGAGTGCAAAATGTTGTTTTTCAAAGCCGGGAGCTGCTATTTCGACTTTAAATGAATCTTCGTTCTCTGTCACATTTACCGCTGGGTGGCTGAGTTGGGTATCGTTGCCGATGAACTCGCCAATACCACGATTGAGCAGTTCATCAAAAAAACCGTTGGAGAAAAATTTGGTTGCGGGGAAGGGTTGAACTTTAACAATGCCTGTCATTTTTTTACAAAATTTTGATGGTGAAGGTTGAGATTGTTTGTCAGCAGGAAACTTGTGATGCTGTTTCGGTGGCCGACATAACCTTCTATTCAATCCTTGTACCATTCGCCAAAAACCCTCGTTTTGGCAAGATTTCGTAAAAAATAATGACAAAATGGCCGTTTTTTATAAACATAAATGACAAAATGGCCGATTTTCTTAGTGCAGCTTCTTGTTTTCGGCGTGGCGATTCGCATCGCGGCTGGTTTTCTTCTCCAGATTTTTTTGGAGGGCATCGGTGAGGTCAATGCCTGTTTGGTTGGCGAGGCAAAGAATCAGGAACAGCACATCGGCCATCTCGTCGGCGAGTTGGGCCGGGGCATCGGCAGCATCTGCGGGGTTTTTAAACGATTGATCGCCATAAATCCGCGCCATGAGCCGCGCCACTTCACCCACTTCTTCCATGAGCAGTGCAGTATTCGTTAGTTCGGAATAATAGCGGACACCAATGGTTTTAATCCATTGATCTACTGTAAGTTGGGCATCCTGAATCGTCATGATGTGGGATTAATTGTCAAAGAAAAACCCCTCCGAAAGTGTGCCTTTGATGGAGGGGTTGGGTATAAGACCTCGTAGGTTTTAAAAAAACCTAAGAGGTCTAGGCCATCTAGCGGTCAGGCCGCAGGAGCCTGACCACCGCCACTGCTTCTGCCACTGCCTCCACCTCCATTACGTCGTTGTCCGCCACGGAAAGGCTGTTTTTGTCCGCCTTCTTTTCGTTGGCCATCTCCGCCGCTTCTGCGGGGAGGATGCGACCTGCCGCCGCTGCCTTGGCGTTGCGCATGTCGTTGTTCGGGTTCTTCGGCGAGACCGGGTGGGAGCGGGAGTTTTGGCACTTCCTTCCCGATGAGTTTTTCGATGCGTTTGAGGCGCGGGAGGTCCATGTGGTTGATCAATGTGAGGGCGGTGCCTTTGCGTTCGGCACGTGCAGTGCGCCCGATGCGGTGCACGTAATCTTCGGCATCGCGGGGAGCTTCAAAATTTACCACAAGGTCAATCCCGTCAATATCAATGCCGCGGCTCAGCACATCGGTAGCGACTAGAATGTCAATTTTTTGGTTGCGGTAGTCGAGCATCACCTGTTCGCGCTCATGCTGTTCCAGGTCGCTGCTGATGCGCTCAACGGAGAGGTTGCGGCTTTTGAGTTTTTTGTAGAGTTCGTTGACCGCAAGTTTGCTGGAACAAAAAATCAGGGTTCGCCCAGTCCTATCCTTCAACAGCTCCACGATGAGCGGAATTTTCTGGCGATCCCCCACGAGGTACACGCCCTGAGTTACACCCTCAGCAGGTTTGGACAGCGCGACACTAATGGTAACGGGGTTTTTGAGCATCGTTTTTGCCAGTTTCATAATCCCGTGGGGCATGGTGGCAGAAAAAAGCAGGCTTTGGCGATTGGGGTTGAGCGATTCGATGATGCGGGTGAGGTCGGGTATAAAGCCCATGTCGAGCATCCGATCGGCTTCGTCTAGCACCAGAAAGCGCAGGCGAGAGAAATCAACGTAGCCGAGACTCATGTGCGAGAGCAGACGACCCGGTGTTGCGATAATGATGTCGGCGCCTTTTTGGAGCGCGTCGCGGCCTTGGGCAAAATCCTTGCCGCCACCGCCGCCATAGACGGCTACGGAGGAGATGCCCGCGAAATACGAATAGGCTTCAATGGCCTGGTCAATCTGCATGGCCAGTTCACGTGTAGGCACGATGATCAGGGCTTGGGTGTAATGCGCCTCTCCCGATTCCATAATCATGTGCATTATGGGCAACACAAAAGCTGCCGTTTTGCCCGTGCCCGTTTGGGCCGTGCCTATGACATCCTTCCCTTCCAAAATGAGGGGAATGGCCTTTTCTTGAATGGGAGTAGCAGATTTGAAGTTGAGGGCCTCGATGCCATCGAGCACGTCGGGGTGGAGGCCAAATTCTGAGAAATCCAA
>CAZPTQ010000038.1:16197-30793 GCA_964589365.1 uncultured Saprospiraceae bacterium | reverse complement strand
GAGGTTGATGGGGTTGATGAGGTTGATGAGGTTGATGAGGTTTATGAGGTTTATGGGGTTTATGAGGTTGATAAGGTTTATGAGGTTTATGAGGTTTATGAGGTTTATGAGGTTTATGAGGTTTATGAGGTTGATAAGGTTTATGAGGTTTATAAGGTTTATGAGGTTTATGAGGTTTATGAGGTTTATGGGGTTTATGAGGTTTATGAGGTTGATGGGGTTTATGAGGTTTATGAGGTTGATGGGGTTGATGAGGTTTATGAGGTTTATGAGGTTGATGAGGTTGATGAGGTTGATGAGGTTGATGAGGTTGATGAGGTTGATGAGGTTTATCAGGTTTATGAGGTTGATGAGGTTGATGAGGTTTATCAGGTTTATGAGGTTTATCAGGTTTATGAGGTTGATGAGGTTTATCAGGTTTATGAGGTTTATGATAAACCTCATAAACCTGATAAACCTCATAAACCTAAAGAATTACCAGGATTTCCTCTTCGCGCATGATGAGTAGGTCTTGGCCTTCGTGGTTGATTTCTTGGCCAGAATATTTACCGTAAAGTACCATATCACCCACCTGGACGGTCATGGAGTGCGCGTCTTTGCCGGTTTTGCCGGGGCCAACTGCGACGACTTCGCCGCGCTGTGGCTTTTCTTTTGCGGTGTCGGGGATAATGATGCCGCCTTTGGTTTTCTCGTCGGCGGGAGCGGGCTTGATGATTACGCGGTCAGCGATTGGCTTCATACGTTTGATCTATTTTTAATTTTGGTGAAACAAGTTTATAGGCCGCAAAACCAAATTTTCTGTGGAATCTCGGCTGTTGCGGACGAGTTGCCTTTATCAAACTTCGTGCTACGCATATTTACCTGCCATTTTTTCAGACAGCTTGGCATGACTTGTCAGTTAATTCTTTTACCGCCTTCACATTTTGTCAATTTTGGCGCAGAGAGAAAAGGGGGGCTGCTCTAAGACGATTATTTGAGTTGTGCATTTTTCAAGACTCCGGCATCTTTGGCCAGGGCCTTACCCCTCAAACCCCTCAAACTATTCAAACAACATTCCAACCACTTCAACACTTCTCTCTACTTTTGGCGGTGCTTTCCTGAGACCCTGTTTTATGCTGAGATTTCTCCGCCCAAATTTTGCCGAACACCTGAGCGACGAGCTGTTGCTGGCCGATTATGTTGGCGGCAGTTCGCCACGTGCCTTGGGGATGCTGTACGAGCGCTATATGCCCATGGTATACGGGGTGTGTGTCAAGATTTTGAAAGACCCTGGTAAAGCCGAGGATGCGGTGATGGCGATTTATGAAGAACTGACTAGAAAGGTGAAAGAGCACGAAATAGAGTCATTCAGGGGCTGGCTCTATGTACTGGCCCGGAATCATTGCCTGATGGAATGGCGAAAAGCACAGCGAAGACCTACTGACCACCATGCCCCGGAAGACATGGACCGGTACGATGCCGTAGAGGCTGCTGTTGAGTACGAACTGCCACAAGGCGCTTCTGCCCTCGAACGCTGTTTGGCCGAACTGACAGAGCTTCAACGGACTTGCGTAACCTGGTTTTATTACGAAGACAAATCTTACAAAGAGATAGCAGAAATGATGACCGAAGAACTTGGGAAAGTGCGTTCTCATATCCAAAATGGCAAACGAAACCTGAGAATTTGTATGGAAAAGAATGGTGGACGGTAGACGGTAGATGAGTGTTCCCAAAATATCCAAATATCCCAAAATATCCCAATATCCAATATCTCAACAATGTCAACCAATCCTCACAACGACGACAAGCGGCTGCTCGAACTGCTCGAACGCTGGCATTCGGGAGATTTCTCCCGTGCCAACGAGCAGGAGTTGCAGGCTTTGGCCGATTCTGACGAGTTTCGTCGGGAGGCAGTGGAGGGTTTTTGGTCCTTGCCAGAGACGGAGCACGCGACGCATTTGGCGTCTTTGCGAGCGCGGTTGCGCAAACGGACTGGCGGCAGCATGCTTGGGGTGTCATACAGGCGAATATTGGCTGCTGTAGCGGCTGTGGCCATCCTGGTTTTAAGCGTTATTTGGCTCTTCCCATTAGCAGAAAAGACCAGTCCAATGGCGCAACAAGAGGCCGTAAATCCCATTGAAAACCAGCCCATTGCCTCCAATTTGCCAGAAGAAAAAAGTAGCGATACGGAAATGCAAGGCAGCGGCTCCCCGCAACTCGACCGCCTAGGCAAATCTACCCAAAGCAAGCCTGCTCCTCCAACAACCGCCACTGGCCCCGCAGCAAGCGGATCCGCCGCAGAAATTGCCAGTACGCCGCCACCTGTACGCAGTGTTGAAAAAGAAACTGCTGACAAAATAATAGAGACTCAATCGGAACTCAGCGAAGCCGAATATAGGAAAGCCGTAGAGGAGCAAGACGATGTTGATCAAGCACCGGGCAATGCTGCCCGCCGCTCAGAAAACATGAAGGAAGCACCTGAAAAATCAAGGGCAAAAGATGCTATGAAGAAGCAAGCCCCTTTATCGGCCAAAGCATCGCAGCCAGCGGGTGGTTGGAGCGATTTCCAAGATTATCTGCGCCGCAATGCCCGCCTGCCCGAAGCAGCCCGCCAAAATAACGTGAGCGGCTCGGTACGTCTCAAATTCCGGCTCGACTCAAACAACCAAGCCCTTGATTTCCAAACCCTCCGCTCGCTCGGTTACGGTTGCGATGAAGAGGCCATCCGTCTCGTGAAAGCCTACAAGTGGCAGCGCGGCAACGACGCTGAATTGACTGTGGATGTATTGTTTGTACGGTAGCATCTACTATTAACCCCAATTAATCATGTAGAACACGGATGACACGGATGAGACACGGATTAAACATCAAATAGGGCTAAAATCCGTGTCCCATCCGTGTCATCTGTGTTCCATAAAGTCACTCCAACATGGAATCAATCCGAACCTGGTTTTTGCAGCCATATCCACTTGAAGGGCGATTGGCTTCCACCTTGCGCAGTGCTTTCTGGGCAGGGCTTTTCGTCACGCTGTTCCTCTTTTTTTTCAAGCCGTTTGGGACGCAGATAGGGCCTGGGGCTGAATTAAAATATTTGATAGTTTGTAGCTATTATGGTTTGGTTACGATCGGTATCACCTTGATTGTCAATGGATTTTGCTTGCTTTTTCCCGGAATTTTTAAGGAGGAGAAATGGACAGTTTGGAAAGAAATCCTTTTCAACCTGTTTTTTATCGGGTGTGTTGGCCTGGGCAATTTATTGCTCGCAAACCTTCTTTGGGAAGTGCCGCTGAATGGTCGCACATTCTGGATTTGGCAGGGATATACCTTTGCGGTAGGCATTTTTCCGACGTTCGTTGGCGCGTTTTTAACACAAATGAAATTGAGCAAAAAATACGCTGCCGAAGCGGCGCTTATGCAGCCTTCTGCCTTTGCAACTGCTACTGCCCCCTCCTTCGCTGAAGCTTCGGCGAGTAAACCTGCTACTATAAACTTCGTGGGTGAAAACCAGAACGATACCCTCACGCTCGACGCTTCGCAAATCGCTTACATTGTGGCGCAAGACAATTATGTGCAGGTTTTTTTCTTTGAAAATGAGGCGCTCAAAAACAAAATGCTACGCGCCACCCTGCGCAAAAAAGAAGACCTGCTGGCTGCTTGGCCACAGTTTTTCAGATGCCATCGCACCTACATGGTCAATTTTGACAAAGTGGAAAAAGTAAGCGGCAATGCCCAAGGTTACCGCCTCCACCTCAAAGGGGTAGAAGAAACCATTCCTGTTTCGCGTAACCTCAATGAAGTGGTGCGCGAACGGCTTCGTTCGTAGATTTTCCCAATGGCCACATTTTTACCCGCCGCAGCCTTGGCGAAGGCGGGTCAATTCATTTGTCACATTTCTCCCATTGACCACATTATCCCTACCTTTCGCCCTCAAAAATTAACGCGACTGATTCATAAACATGAAGAAATTACTGCTTTGCCTCTTTTTACCCGCCATCGCCTTTTCACGCACTTTAATTTTGACGATGGTTTGGGCGACGCTGGGTCTTTTCCCGCTCACTGTTTTTGCTCAAACAGACCCCTACGAATTCAAAGAATACAAGCGCAACACGGCTACTTCTGTAAAAAGCCAGGACCAAACAGGCACTTGTTGGGCGTTCAGCACAGTTTCATTCCTGGAAAGCGAAGCAATGCGGCTTGGCAAAAAGGACGTTGATTTTTCGGAGATGTACGTTGTGCGGCACGTTTATCGCCAACAGTGCGAGAACTATGTCCGCCGCCAAGGCCATGCCCAATTTGGGGAGGGCGGCCTTGCGCACGATGCCCTGAATGCAGTGGCCCAATATGGCATTATGCCCGAAAGCATGTACCCTGGGCGCAAAGATCCTACTGCCCCCCTCAACCATTCCAAGTTGGAAAAAACGCTCAAAAAACTTTGCGACGATTTTGTGAAATCAGGCAAAGAAGGCAAACTCTCCGCCGATTGGCTGAAGCAAATTGATCAAGTGCTCGACGAAGAATTTGGCAAAGTGCCCATTAAATTTGATTATTCCAATGTGGTGTTCACCCCAAGCTCTTACCGCGATTATCTAAACTTCAAAACCGATGACTATGTGACGGTTACGTCATTCACCCACCACCCATTCTGGACTAAATTCATCCTAGAGATCCCCGATAATTGGGCAAATGGCGAAATGTACAACATGCCTATCAGCGACCTAATGCGCTGCGCTAAAAACGCCATCGAACAGGGGTACACGGTCGAATGGGATGCCGATGTGAGCAACGAAGGGTTTTCAGCGAAAAACGGCCTCGCAATCGTGCCTTCTACTCCCTGGAAAGACAAAGACGGGGTTGCGCAAGCCAGCACGTTCAAATTATGGGAACCTGAAACGAAAATCACACAAGAACTCCGCCAAGAACTTTTTGACCGCCAAGTTACTACTGACGACCATTTGATGCACCTTGTCGGGCTGCTCGACGAAAAGCATTCAGGACTGTACTACGTTGTCAAAAACTCTTGGGGCGAAATCTCCGACAATAAGGGCTATGTCTATTGTTCGGAGGCCTACATGCGCCAAAATACCATCTCCTTCTCGGTTCACAAAGATGCCATTCCTGAAGACATACGCCGTCGGCTGGGGCTTTCCCCAGGCGATGTTACCATTGAAAAAAACGAAGGCGGAGGAAAAAATCCTCGCTCATCTGACATGGAGGCTCGGCCAGCGCCCGGCACGCCGGCTACAAAATTGACGCCCATTCAAAAAAAGGTGACACCCGCACAAAAAGCCCCTAACAAAAAGGCTTCAGACAATTAAAAACAATACGATGAAATCCACACCACTAACGGAAAAACACATTGCGCTCGGGGCCAAAATGGCCGAGTTTGCAGGGTACAATATGCCCATTTCTTATACCACCATTTCAGAAGAACACCATGCCGTGCGCCGTGCTTTGGGTGTTTTTGATGTGAGCCACATGGGCGAGTTCATTGTGCGCGGCAAAGACGCGCTGGCTTTTCTCCAAAGTGCCACCAGCAACGATGTGTCAAAACTTCAGCCCGGCCAGATACAATATTCGTGTATGCCCAACAAAAAAGGCGGCATTGTGGACGACCTGCTGGTCTATCGCTTGGACGATGCTCCCGCCGCTCCTTCGGCTACCCTGCCCGCCAAGGCTCGGCAGGCGGGGGCGGGTAAAAATGACGGAATGACCAATGACGGACCTTCTTTTATGCTCGTCGTGAATGCCTCCAATGAAATCAAAGACTGGCGCTGGCTCAAACGTCTTGCCCGTGGCTTTGAAGTAAAAATGCAAAACATCTCTTCCAAAACCGGCCTCATTGCTGTTCAAGGCCCGAAAGCCGTAGAGGCTTTGAAAAAACTGACCGATCTTGACTTGGGCAGCATCGAATATTACTCTTTTAAGCGCGGCAAATTTGCGGGTTGCAAAAACGTAATTGTGTCGGCTACGGGCTACACGGGTTCTGGTGGGTTTGAAATTTATGCCAAAAACAAAGATTTGCCCAAAATTTGGGACAAAGTCTTTAAAGCCGGCGAAAAGCACGGCATCAAACCCTGCGGCTTGGGTGCGCGAGACACGCTCCGCCTCGAAATGGGCTACTGCCTGTATGGAAACGACATTGACGACAAAACCAGTCCGCTCGAAGCCGGGCTTGGCTGGATCACCAAACTTGGCAAAGCCGCCGATTTCCCCTCTAAAGCAAAATTTCAAAAGCAAAAGGCCGAAGGAGTGAAACGCCGTTTGGTGGGTTTTGTGCTCGATGAGCGCCGCGTACCACGTCATGGCTATGAAATTGAGAGCCGTCGCGGCGCGAAAATTGGTGTGGTAACTTCTGGCACCCACTCGCCCACACTCGACAAACCTATCGGCACAGGCTATGTGAAAATCAAATACGCCGAACCCGGGGCTAAAATCGCCATCGTGGTCGGCGGCAAAAAACTCGAAGCGGTGGTGACGAAAATGCCTTTTGTGGAGCCGGGTGTTTAAAATGAAATCAAGGTGTTGGAAAAATTGCCAATTGACCTTGTTTTCAAACCAAGTTGATTCTTAAAATCTTCTTTACTTTACGCCTGAAAACCATCAAAAAAATTGCATCCTTTCAACCTGCCAATATCATGGATTTCAATCAGATACAAGAAATCATTCGTATGGTGAGCAAGCACAAGCTCAGCGAATTCAGTCTTAAACAAGGTGATTTCAAACTTACCGTACGCAATCAAGCCAATGCCGCTGAAGGAGCCGTGCCCGTTGTAATGGCCTCTTCTCAGCCAGTATTGACGGTTCCTGCTGCCGCTGCTCCTCCACCAGCACCCTCAGTTGCGACACAAACCAAGGCGGAGGCTGCCACGGCGACCGCAGCATCAGAGGATGACAAACTCCTTGCCATCAAATCGCCCATGGTCGGCACTTTTTACCGAAGCGCGGGGCCGGACAAACCGCCAATTGTCAAAATTGGCGATACGGTTGACATCGGCTCGAAGGTCTGTATCATTGAAGCCATGAAACTTTTCAACGAAATTGATTCAGAAGTGAAAGGCAGAATTGTCAAAATCCTTGTGGAGGATGCCTCGCCTGTGGAATACGATCAACCACTTTTCATGGTGGAAGCTTTGTAGGGGAGTTCGTTTGGCGAGTAGGCTGCACGGGGCGTTTTTTTTCAAAAAACTGCCCGTGCAGCCTACTCGCCAAACGAACTTACAACTTACTTGACCCGAAGTGGCTCGATGGCTGCCTGCCCCATTGCTCCTAATTGAACACGCTCGATTTTTACGTTCCTTTTCATTTTTTTTAAAACAACAGTCCTTTTCGGAGGGGGGGTTCCAAAAAATGTTCAAAAAAATACTCATTGCGAATAGAGGGGAAATTGCCCTGCGGGTCATTCGGACTTGTAAAGAAATGGGCATCAAAACGGTGGCAATTTATTCTACTGCCGATCGCGACAGTCTACACGTCCGCTTTGCCGACGAGGCAGTGTGTATCGGCCCGCCGTCTTCTGCCGAAAGTTACCTGAACGTTCCGCGCATCATGGCTGCGGTCGAAATCACCAATGCAGACGCAATCCATCCCGGCTATGGTTTTCTTTCAGAAAATGCCGCATTTGCCGAGGTTTGTAAACAGTATGGTGTCAAATTTATCGGGCCAACCCCCGACCAGATCAGGGCCATGGGCGACAAAATAACGGCAAAAGAAACCATGCTCAAAGCGGGTGTCCCCTGTGTTCCAGGTACTCCCGGTTTGCTGACTGATGTGAAAGCAGGGCTGAAATCAGCCGCTGAAATCGGTTACCCCGTTATCTTGAAAGCCACAGCAGGTGGTGGTGGAAAAGGGATGCGCATCGTGTGGAAGCCTGAAGAGTTTGAAGACCAATGGGATACGGCGCGCCGCGAAGCCAAAGCCTCGTTTACGAACGATGGCATTTACATGGAAAAATACATCGAGGAACCTCGCCACATCGAGATTCAGGTTGCGGGCGACCAGTTTGGTAAAGCTTGCCACCTATCGGAACGTGATTGCTCTATTCAGCGCCGCCACCAGAAATTGGTAGAGGAAAGCCCCTCACCTTTCATGACGCCTGAGCTTCGCGAAAAAATGGGCGAGGCGGCTATCAAAGCCTGCAACACCATTAACTACGAAGGCGTGGGCACCATCGAGTTTTTGGTGGACAAACACCGCAATTTCTATTTTATGGAAATGAATACGCGGATTCAAGTAGAGCACACTGTCACGGAGGAAGTGATTGACTTTGACCTGATCAAAGAGCAAATCAAAATTGCAGCGGGGCTTCCCATTTCTGGCAAAAATTATTTCCCCGAAATGCACGCCATCGAATGCCGTATCAATGCCGAAGACCCCTTCAACGACTTTCGTCCGAGTCCCGGCAAAATCACCTCGTTCCACTCGTCCAAAGGCCACGGGGTGCGCGTGGACACGCATGTGTACTCAGGCTATACCATCCCGCCGTTTTACGATTCGATGATCGCTAAAATCATATGTCGTGCCCGAACCCGTGATGAATGTATCAAAAAAATGGAGCGTGCACTGGATGAGTTTGTGGTTGAAGGCGTAAAAACCACCGTTCCTTTCCATCAGCGATTGATGCGCAACAAGGATTTTTTGGAAGGGAATTTTACAACCAATTTCTTGAATACCTGGGATTTCAAGAGCGTGGAGTTGTAGCGATACCAACCAATGTCAAAGTCCCGCACACCCGCCCTCATATTCATATTCATCACGATGCTCATTGATGTCATCGGGTTTGGGCTGATCATTCCAGTTTTGCCCAGATTGTTGGAGGAGTTGACAGGGGGAGGCCTGAGCACAGCTGCGCGCTGGGGAGGGGTGTTGATGTTCACTTATGCAGGGATGCAATTCCTTTTTTCGCCCATCATTGGCGGACTGAGCGATCGTTTTGGGCGTAGGCCAGTCATTTTGGCTTCCTTGTTTGCTTTTAGTATTGACTTTATTATTCAGGGCTTTGCGCCCAATCTTGGGTGGTTCTTTATTGGCCGGGTGTTGGCAGGTATTACCGGGGCTTCTTTCACTTCTGGCATGGCTTACATCGCCGACGTAAGCCCGCCCGAAAAACGCGCACAGAATTTTGGGATCGTGGGCGCAGCTTTTGGGATGGGTTTTATTATAGGGCCACTTATTGGTGGTGTGGTATCTTACCATTTTGGCGTCAGAGCGCCGTTTTTTGCAGCGGCGGGGCTGGCCATGCTCAATTGGTTGTATGGTTATTTCATACTGCCTGAATCCCTGGCGCCTGAAAATCGTCGCCCATTCAACTGGCGACGCGCCAACCCCATCGGTTCGCTGTTGAGTCTGCGCAGGTATCCTGTCATCCTAAGTTTGGTGGCCTCGCTCATTTTTATTTATGTTGCGGGCCATGCCAACCAAAGCACCTGGACTTACATAACGATGATGAAATTCAACTGGGACGAGCGTTGGGTAGGCTATTCACTTGCATTTGTTGGCCTTATGACGGGCATTGTGCAGGGTGGGCTTACACGCGTTTTGATTCCCAAATTAGGCCAGCGGAACTCCGTTTTTATCGGACTCGGGCTTTACGCATTGGGTTTTGTGCTTTTTGCTTTTGCCACTCAAGGTTGGATGATGTTTGCTTTTATGATTCCATTTTCATTGGGCGGGATTGCCGGGCCATCCCTGCAAGGCATTATTTCCGGGCAAGTGCCAGCCAATGAACAGGGGGAATTACAGGGCGCACTTACCAGCCTCATAAGCCTTACTTCTATCATCGGACCATTGCTGATGACCAACTTGTTCGCTTACTTTACGGACCCGGCTTCGTCCGTGCAATTCCCCGGTGCACCATTTTTGATGGGAGCAGTATTGTCTTTGGGAAGTATGTTGCTTGCGATGCGTTCCTTGTTCAAACATGGCACTGGGGAGAAGTGAAACTTCTTCCAGCACTTGCAAAACCTCTGTGGCTTCCGGTTGTTCTCTTTTTTGAAAATTAAAAAGATCAAAACATGAAACCTTCTACGCGGACACTGACGCTGGTTAACACATTTGCATTTATAGCCGTTCTGGTAGTCAACTATTTGGCGAATGCGCTTCCGCTCAATGGAAAGAATACGGGCGAACTTTCTGATCAATATCCCAACTTATTCACGCCGGCGGGCCTCACTTTTTCCATCTGGGGAATCATTTACCTTTGGCTGGCAATATTGGTTGGGACTCAGATCGCAGCACTTTTTCGTCCGGCTTTGGCTGTTCGGGTAAAACCTATTGTAGACAAAATTGGTTGGCTTTTCGTCGCCACCTGTGTACTCAACGTTTCGTGGATATTTGCATGGCACTGGGAACAGCTGACACTTTCTGTGGTGATCATGCTGGGCTTTCTGGCAATCTTACTTCGACTCAATGAATCCATGGGTATAGGCCATTCCAAAGCAAACGAGCTGGAAAAGTGGATTGCGCATTGGCCACTTGGCATTTATCAGGGCTGGATTACCGTTGCGACCATTGCCAATGTTACGGCGCTATTGGTAGATAATGGCTGGCGTGGGAGTGGTTTGGGCGAGACTTTTTGGGCAGTTTCGATGGTAATGTTAGGCGCTGCGGCAGCTGTTTTTATCTTGTTTAGACAAAACAACCTCGGTCATGGATTGGCCGTTGCATGGGCATTATTTGGCATTTACCTCAAAAGAAACGGCGCACCCGAAACAGGCTCCGAAATGGTTGGAATGGCAGCGCTTGTAGCGATGGGGATAGTGGTGGTTATTACTGTTTTGCGTTGGAGACGCTGGGCTGCGTACTGATTTTTTAATAAAATTACATGCTTGATTGATAATTGTATATAAACTGAATTGTTATGGAAAAGACACTCATTGAAATAACTGACGACCTTCGCAAAGAAGGCTATACCGAAGACTTCAACCTCAAGGAAAATTGTCTGGAGTGTCGAACACGCGGGTTTGAACTCTTTCACCACGATTTTCAGGTGGACAAGTTTTTTCGTCTTGAAGGCGAAAGCGATCCGTCCGATTCTGTAATCATCTACGCAATTTCAGCTTTGACCAACGAGTCGAAAGGAATTTTGGTCAACAGTTACGGAATCTACGCTGACCCCATGGCGAGCGAAATGATGGACAAATTGGCCTTCAAGAATTAAAATGCTCCGACTCCTCCGCTACTACCTCCCCTACAAACGGCTGCTCTCGCTCGCCATCGGATGCAATATCCTCATGTCGTTGTTTGTGGTGGTCAGCATTCCTGCGCTGCTGCCGTTTTTGCAGATACTATTTTCGGACCCGAACGTCGGAAGGGTTATAAACCCTTCCGACGTTAGCCCTTCCGACGTTGGAAACGATAATACCAGCCTCCAGCACCAACTCGATACCTTCTTCGAGCAATTGCTGCTCAACCACGGCCGCGAGGGAGCTTTGCTCATCGTGTGCGGTTTTCTGGTGCTTACGTTTTTGGGAAAAAACCTGTTCCGCTACCTCTCACTCTATTTTTTGGCACCCGTGCGCAACGGCGTTGTGCGCGATTTGCGCCAAAAAATGCTCCGGAAAATGCTAGACCTTCCACTTTCCTTTTTCTCCGAAGAGCGCAAAGGAGACCTCATGAGCCGTTTTTCTGCCGACGTGCAAGAAGTGGAATGGAGTATCATGGGCGTGATGGAAGCCCTTGTGCGCGAACCGATTGTCATCACTGGAAGTCTTGCGTATATGTTGTGGGTCTCGCCCTCGCTGACGGCTTTTGTGTTTGGGTTGCTGCTTTTTAGTGGTATCATCATTGGGGGAATCGGGAAGAGTTTGAAGAAACAATCAGGGGAAGCCCAGTCTCGCCTGGGCACCGTCATGTCGCTGGTGGAAGAGACCCTGGGCGGGCTGCGTATCATCAAGGGCTTCAATGCGGAGCAATGGCAGGGCGAGCGTTTTGGACGGGAAAATGACGGATATGCCCGCGCCATCACGCGGCTATCGCGTCGCCGTGATTTGGCTTCGCCATTGTCCGAGTTTTTAGGGATCGCCATCGCCTCGGTATTGCTGTGGTATGGGGCCAAGCAAGTGTTTGCCGGACATATTACAGGACCGATTTTTATCACTTTTTTATACGCTTTTTACTCCATCACCGAGCCTGCTAAGGCCTTTTCAGCAGCTACCTACAGCATACGTAAAGGCATGGGCGCATTGGAAAGGGTAGAGGCAGTACTGGATGCTCCCGTGGCCATCCGTGATGCAGAGAATGCCTTGGCGGTCAACGATTTTAAAGACACAATTGAATTCAGAAATGTCTCCTTCCGCTATGCCAATGCCGAGCGCGGGGCCTTGGAAAACATCCAACTAGAAATTCCAAAAGGAAAAATTGTTGCGCTCGTCGGCGCATCTGGTGCGGGCAAAAGCACCATGGCAGATCTTTTGCCGCGCTTTTATGATCCCACACGAGGACAAATCCTGTTGGACGGAAAAGACATCCGCGATCTGCGTTTGCACGATCTGCGGGCGCTCATGGGGATCGTGAGCCAGGAAGCGATTTTGTTCAACGACACGGTGCGGAATAATATTCTTTTTTCGAGTTCAAAAACCTTCGCTATAGATACCTCGCGTGTGGATGAAACCGCCTTCGCTGAAGCTATGGCAGTCGAGGCTGCTGCCCGCGCCGCCAATGCCCACGAATTCATCATCAATCTCCCCGAAGGCTACGACACCAACATCGGCGACCGAGGCTCTAAACTCAGCGGCGGCCAGCGCCAAAGACTCACCATTGCCCGGGCTTTGCTAAAGAATCCACCAATACTGATTCTTGATGAGGCCACTTCCGCGCTCGATTCTGAGTCGGAAAAACTCGTACAGATCGCGCTCGAACGACTGCTGGAAAACCGCACCGCCCTCGTCATCGCCCACCGGCTCAGCACGGTGCAGCACGCCAATGAAATCATTGTATTGGATGCGGGGAGGATTGTGGAGCGGGGGACGCATGAGAGCTTGATGCGTCTGAGTGGGTATTATCGGAGGTTGGTGGAGTTGCAGGCGTTGTAAAAATCGAGGTGACACCTTACTCCTTCGTCGAAGGTGAAGGTGTCACCTCGATTTTCACCGAATATCGTTTCTTTGCAGCGAAACAAACTCCCCTGCCTTATGGCTCGTCTTCTTTTTCAACTCCTGCTATTCGTTTTTTGCAGCGTGCTCGCCGCGCAACAGCCCCGATACGCCCTCGTGATCGGCAACGGTAACTACGAGTTCGCCTCTCTGGGCCAAACGCCCGGCAGCGATGCCAATGCCATGAACGATGCCCTCACGCTGGCAGGTTTTCAGGTAGACTACTACACCAACCTCGACCAAAGCAAACTCAGCAATGCCATCAGCACCTTTGGCCGCAAAATCAAGGACAGCGGCGGTGTGGCCTTGTTCTATTATTCCGGTCACGGGGTTCAATACAACAACCAAAACTTTATCGTACCCATCGGGGCCGAGATGACCGACGAAGAAGATATAGAAGGGCTTTGCATACCCATCAGCCGCATCACTTCGCGCATGTTGAGTGCAGGAACTACCACTAATATTGTGGTGCTGGATGCCTGCCGTGCGTTCCCCTTGAAGCGGGAAGGGAAAAGCCTTACCAAGGGCTTGACCAAAGAAGAATACGCCGTTCCGGAACTCCTCGTGGCCTTTGCCACCGCACCCGGCAGCACCGCCACGGTGCGAGGTGAAAATGGCCTCAGCCTCTACACTTCCCAACTGCTCAAACACCTCAAAACGCCCGGCCTGGTACTTGAAACGGTGCTGAAAAATACCCGCAAAGACGTGATTGCCAAAAGCAACGGACAGCAACGCCCGGATGAAACGGGAAACCTGACTTCGGACTTTTATTTTTTCGCCCCTGCCCAGCATCCTGCTACTCAGGATAAAGAAGCAGTAGTGCCACGGGCAGTGGAAACAATTACCAAAAAAACAGACACAGAAAGTCCGCGCGGCGTAGATTCTGACCTCGACGGCACACCCGATGCCAATGACCCCTGCCCGAATGACTATGGCACCTTGGCCGCTGGCGGCTGCCCCGATTATGACGAGGACGGTGTGCCCAACCAAAGCGACAAATGCCCCAACGAGGCGGGCAAAAAAGCCTGGCAGGGCTGCCCGGATTCTGATGGCGATGGCTTGCCCGACCACGAAGATAAATGCCCGACCGAACCCGGTTTACTCGCCGACAAGGGCTGCCCGCCACCCGATGCTGATCGCGACGGCACACCCGATGCCACCGACCTCTGCCCCGATAATTATGGCCTCAAAACCCTCAGTGGCTGCCCTGACACGGATGGCGACGGGGTGGCCGACAAAAGCGACAAATGCCCCACCACCGCCGGGCTTGCCCGATACCAGGGATGCCCCGATACCGACAGCGACGGCATACCCGACCATGAAGATACTTGCCCCACTGTAAAAGGCACCGCTGCCGCCAAAGGCTGCCCAGACCTGAGCCTGTTCGGCTACCGGCCGGATGATTTTGTGCGGGTGGCGGGAGGCAGCTATAAAATGGGCAGTGATGATTATGATGAC
The DNA here is from genome assembly GCA_964589365.1 of uncultured Saprospiraceae bacterium. Taxonomy (GTDB): domain Bacteria; phylum Bacteroidota; class Bacteroidia; order Chitinophagales; family Saprospiraceae; genus M3007. The sequence continues at coordinate 16,268 of CAZPTQ010000038.1, read as the reverse complement.
GAAAAGCCCGTACACAGCGTCACCGTACCGACTTTTGAAATAGGGAAGTACGAAGTGACCGTAGCGCAGTT
>CAZPTQ010000038.1:0-16097 GCA_964589365.1 uncultured Saprospiraceae bacterium | reverse complement strand
TCGGTTTTCGCGTTGCCAGGGCTTCTATGTAACCCGGAACTCTGTTCCGGGGTGCTTTTTTTCTTGGAACAGAGTTCCGAGCTACTTTCTTTCCCGGAACAGAGTTCCGGGGTGCTTTCTTTCCCGGAACAGAGTTCCGGGGTACGTTTTTTCCCGGAACAGAGTTCCGGGGTACTTTCTTTCCCGGAACAGAGTTCCGGGGTACGTTCCAAAAACTCCTGGATGAGCCTCCTCCGCAGCCGCCAAGTGTCGGCGCGCAGGGCATGACCTTCCCAACCGCGCAGGCTCGCGGTGAACTCGCGGAGCGTGATTTTGTCTGCAAAATAATCTTTGACCTTGTTCCGGGTGTGCTTGCGCAAACTGCGCACATTGGCCGAAGGCAACAGCCTGAACCCAGGAAAAAACGGTATCCTAGGAAAATCACGCCTTCAGGGCAGCGATAGATACGGCTTTCGCGCTCGAGGAGCAGCAGGCGATAGCCTTTCAAAAATACTTCAATTTGATATTTTACATCCCGGAGTTCTTCCTTGGAATGGCCGAAAATGGCGAAATCATCCACATATCGTAGGTATGTCCGTCGGAGGAGTTTTTCTTTTACTAAGTGGTCAAGATGATTGAGGTAGTAGTTGCCCCAAAGATGGCTCGTGAGGTTGCCGATAGGCAGTCCATGCCGTCGTTGTAAGGGTGAAAATAGGCCGCCGTCTGGAAAGTAGGCGATGTGTTCTTCCTGCTCGAATGAGCGTTTCGAATATGTCCGTGAGCGTGTTTTGAATACGATCAGCAAGGGCGAATTTCTGAGTCCGCGGGAACTTGGCCAGTTGTGGCACAAGGTAGAGTAGCAGGTCGTAGGTGTGTTGGACGATAGTAGGTGAGTCATTCATAGGGCAAATGACGGTAAAAAACGACCTAGATTTAGATGGGTTTGCCTTACTTTTCGCCCCGAAAACACAAGCCACCATGCAAAATGCCCGCCAATTCATTGAGCACCTGCTCACCAAAGGCAAGCTCGAAGCCGCCATCGAAGGGAGCCTCCTGCTCGCCCGCCACTATGCGGATCAGGAGCGCAGCAGCACTGTGGCCCAGCACTCCGCTCGATACCATACCTTGATGAACGACTATCACGCGGGAACCCTCAACGACGACGACTACCGCCCCGAACGCGCCCGAATCAACCGGGCCATGCTCGATCTGGCGCATTCTATCCCGATGGATTGGACGGATGAGCCTCTGAAACAAGCAGATTTTTCCGCAAATGCCTTCGACAAAACCATTATTCAGCACCAGAAAAGTTTTTTTGAAAAATGGGGGCTTGCGCTCGGCATGGTCGCCAGTATTGTGGTCATTTTGGGTGTGACCTTTCGGGAGGCGATTTTTCCAAAAAAAGTAGATGCAGCCGCCCAAACCGCCGAACCCAAACCTGGTTCCATCGTCCCGCAACAAAAAGAAAAGGAGGCGGTGAAAGAACCTCAAAATTCGGGTACGCCTGCCTCCAAAACGCCTGCCACCCAATCCAAGGTTCAGCCAAAGCAGTTGCCGGAGCGGACAGTCAAGCCTGCCAATACCGAAACCTCCACCTTGGCGACACCAGACAAGGTTTTTCGCAGTTTCGCCAAATTGATCATCGCCGATGGTATGGAACTTGGAAAGATTGGCAACGATATGGCTTTCCGCAACGTGAGAACAAAGGAGGTTCTCTGTTGCTTCAAGGATGCCGAAAAATTTATGGACGGCAAAGCCTGGGTCTCGAAGGACGGGGTGAATTATTATTACATTGACTTACAAGGAAACAAGCTGAAATAGGCAGATTATTTTGACACCGTTCCTTATTCCCTCCCCCGCGTTTCAATCTCAAATTAAGGAAACACAGACACAAGCCTACCAACCGATTTAATCTTTAAAATTCCAGGACCGATTTACAGCAAACCGAAGCATAGAGGCCGTTCCCCCCAGGAGCGGCTTTTTTGTACCCCGGAACTCCGTTCCGGGGTGGTTTTTTGCCCCGGAACGGAGTTCCGGGGTACTACCGGATCACGGTCACATCCCCATAAATCACTTCCACTTCCCCGTCAATGTACTCCACTTCCGCTGCCCAGGCAAACACGGCAGGTGTAAGCGGTGAACCCCGGAAGGTGCCATCCCAGCCCAAGGTATCATCGTTCGGCTGGAAATTTTTCCGCAGAAAAACCTCCTCGCCCCAACGGTCGAAAATGACCAAGCGTCGGATTTCCCGAACGCCTTTGGTGTAGAGTGTGAAGCGGTCGTTTTCCCCATCGTCGTTCGGTGAAAATATGTTGGGGGGGTAAATGTGCCGTTTCCGGCTCACTTGCACCAAGATCCGATCTTCGGCCTTGCAGCCGTTCGAATCCACCACTTCCACGGTGTAATATTGGCTGAGCGTAGGCTTCGCCCATGGCTGCTGGCAGTCCGTGCAGGAAAGCCCCTCGGCAGGCGACCATTCCCAGGAAGCGATTTGGCTTGTTGAAATGTTGGTCAAAGGGGTCAGTAAAATCGAATCGCCTTGCTCGATTTTTAGCACATCAATTAGGTCCAGCGTGGGCAGGAACGGCTGCTCTATCGTGACGGATTCTGCTGCGGTGCAACCGTTTTCGTCGCTTACCACGAGCGCGTAGCTGCCTGGACCCAGCCCATTGTACAAGGTCTGTACGCTTTGCGTTTGGCCGCCATCTATGGAAAACTGAAAAGGGGATTGACCACCGGTGACGGTGCCAAAATTCACCGAGCCAGTTTGAAGGATGCAACTAGGATGTGTCAAAGAAGGATCAAAAATCGGATCGGGAATGGCCGCCAAGGTCAGCGTTGTAGAGGAAGTGCAACCATTGCCAGGGTTTGTAACAAGCATTGTGTAGGAGCCAGCCTCGTCTACCAAGGGTGTGGGTGAAGTGGCACCGCTCACGATGTGCCCACCTGCAGTGCTCATCCAGGCATAGTGCATGGCCCCCATGGTCGGGCTGGAGCCTAAAAGCGTGGTTTCTGACCTGTTGCAATGCAATGGAGTAGTGGGGACAATCAACGCGCCAGGTGTTGCAATATTCTCTTGTACAAGCATTTGTGCCGTTCCGATACAACCGTTTTGGTTATTAAGCACATTCAACACATAATTGCCAAGCTCATTTACCACAACCGAGAATGTGCCTTGCCCCGATACGATATTGCCTGCCGAGGTGGCCCAGGAAGCAGTAAAGTCTGGTCCTTGACTGGAGCCGCTGCCATTGAGGGTAACGGTGTTCTCCACACAAGTCAGTTGACCCGGCTGGGCGATGACTGCGGTGGGTGGCGTGGTGTTGTTGCTCACGCTTGTCGTGGCCAATGAAGTGCAGCCATTGACACTGTTACTTACCAGCAAAGTGTACGTGCCGGCGCTGCCCACTGTTGGGCTGAGCGTGTTGCTGCCGTTCAGAATAGTGCCGCCTGCACTGGCTGTCCAATTATATGAATAGGGATTTCCTGTCGAAGAGCCTAGACCGTTTAGGGTTAAAGTTTGTATTGTACAAGTAATCTCAGCTCCCGGCGCCGCTATGGCAGTGGGAGCGATGGTGTCCTGGACTACTGTCACTTGTTGTTGTGCATCGCAGCCGTTTAGTAAGTTTTGAATGGTCAAAATATACTCGCCAGCTGCGTCAGCACTGGTACTGAGCGTGTTTTGGGCTTCAATAAAATTGCCGTTAATAGTCGTCCAAGAGGCAGCGAAATTGCCCGCTCCCGGTTGTTGCACCGAAGCCCCAAGGGCTGTGCTCAATTGTACGCAAGTCAACAAAAGCGGTGGCGCCATTTGAAATGCAGGCGCCAAGGTGTCTATCCCAACGCTCACCACATCGCTGGCTGAACAGCCGTTGCTAGAGAGGGTTGCAGTAAAGTTGTAAGTGCCCGTTTGATTTACCGTAGGTGTGAGGCTGTTTCCGCCAGAAAGGATATTCCCGTTGGTGGTTGTCCAGGCATAGCTGGCAGCACCTCCGATGGCCGTTCCAGTGAGTGCAACGCTCGTGACAGCGCAAGTGAGCGTAGCAACCAAACCAGCATCCACCACGGGCAGTGTTATGTTTTCAGGTACGGTGGCGCTGCTGGTGGCGACGCAGCCGTTAGCAGCATTCGTGACGGCGAGGGTGTACACGCCCGGTTCGGTTACCGTCGGTGTGAGGGTATTTTGGCCCAAAAGGATATTGCCGCCGGGCGAGGTAGTCCAGTTGTACGAAATGTTTGGCCCTATGCTGGCGGTGGCGTTGAGGTTGGTTTGGAGCAGGGCGCAGGTAAGGGTAGCTGCTGCCCCGGCATTGGCGGAGGGTGCAGTTGCATCGGTGAAAATTTCAACAATGTCTGTGGCGGTACAGCCATTTGCTGGGTTCTCTACGGTGAGGATGTAAATGCCCGGCTGATCTATGAGTGGGGTAGGGGAATTGCTGCCGGAAACAATGTTCCCGCCTGCGGTGGCTTGCCATGTAAAGTCCAGATTCGCTGCGCCACTCCCTGAGCCATTGATGGTCAATGAATTAGAGAGGCAGCTCAGGGTGTCATTCGCGCCAGCAACAGCGATCGGGAAATTGGTGTTTTGTGGAACGGTGACCGAAACACTGGATTCACAGCCATTGGTAAAATTAATACAAATAAAAGTCACCACTCCGGCAGCATCAATAATTGGGGAAAGGCCATTGGCACCTGACACGATGTTCGCCCCGCCCGAGGCCGTCCAGTTATAGCCGAAATTTCCCGGCAGGGAAAGGTTTTGCCCTTGGAGGGTAATCTGAGGGTAATCGCAGGTAATGGTCGGCGCTGCGGCAACGAGAATAGTAGGAGCTGTTGTATCCTGTGCGACGCTGACTATAGATGCAGTGCTGCAACCGTTCAATCCGTTGGTAACGAGCAGGGTATAATCACCTGGGGCATCCACGGATAGCGTCGGCGTGTTTTGCCCGGAAAGGATGTTTCCGTTCGCAGTTTGCCAATCAAATTGGAGGCTTTGCCCAGTAGCATTGGCATTGAACGAAACGCTGTTGGCAAAGCAGGTAAGTGTGCCCGGCGGCGCTATGCTCAGGCTCGGAACCTGCACATCCTCAAAAATTTCTACGCTGGCCGAAGCCGTGCAGCCATTGAACGAATTGATGCTGGTCAGGGTGTAAACGCCTGGTTCCGTTACATTATCCAAGTAAAACTGATCCATTGCCACGATGGTATTTCCTAGCGTCCAAGTGGTAATGCCAAAGCCATCTGCTTGTAAATAAATGGAAGCAACAGCACAAGTCAGGGTATCCGATGGACTTAAAATGAGGACATCTGGCGGGGAGGTGTCTCTCAAAACCAACACGCTGGAACTCGCCGAGCAGCCGTTGGCCGAGTTGACAATTTGCAAGGTGTAGGTGCCGGGTTCGGTCACGGTAGGGCTGGGCGTATTCGCGCCCATGCTGATGTTCCCGTCCATAGTTGTCCAATTGTAACTAAAATTCGACCCTGCGGAAGATCCGCTCGAACTCAGCGTTTGTGTCATGGCAACGCAGGTGAGCAGTGCCGGTGTAGCGGTTGCGACCATAGGAAAACCATTTTCCAGGGCGACCAAAACGGAGGCCGAGGCCGTGCAACCATTGCCAAGATTGGTGGCCGTGAGCGTGTAAGTGCCGGCTTGGTTTACCGTGGGCGTGAGGGTACTGTCGCCAGCAGTGATGTTGCCGCCGTTGCTGGCCGTCCACAGGTAACTAAAATTGCCCGAACTACTGTTTTGAGCCTGAATGGTTTGGCTTAAGACTGCACAATTGAGTGTATCGGGCTGGTTAATGGAAATGGGGGGCGGATCTGAGTTTAGTTCCACTATTGCCAGGTCGGTAGCGGCACATCCGTTGGTGGTATTGGTGAGCAAAAGTTGGTAAGTGCCGGGTGCGTTGACAGTAGGATTGGGAGTGCCCTGGCCACTGGAAATATTTCCGTTGGTGGTTGTCCAAAAGTAACTCAGGTTGCTGCCGGAAGAGGAACCATTGGTATTGAGCGTGACAGCATTGACCAGGCAACTTAATGTATCCGGGGCATTGGCTATGGCAACGACGATATTGGTATCTGCCAATACGCTTACCATCGCAGTGTCGGCGCAAAGGCTCACGCTGTCCCTTAAAATAAGCAGGTAATCTCCAGAAGCATTGACCGTAGGCGTGAGGGTATTGCCGCCGGAGACAATGTTTCCGCCATTGCTGGCCGTCCAGTTAATGGAAAAATTAGGCCCGGTGCTGGAGCCACTGCCCTGCAATTGTATGCTGGGCGATTGACACGTGACCGTGTCGGCAGGCAGGATGTCGGCAATGGGAATGGTGAAATTTGCAATTACCAGCGAAGTGTCGTAGTTGAAGCAGCCGTTGGCGGGGTCGAAGACGGATACGATGTAAACGCCGGCGGAGTCTGCTTGTGGTGCTGGTGTATATTGGCCAGATACTATATGGCCGTCGGCTGTTGTCCAGTTGATGAGGACGAATGGGGGTGGACCTAAGTAGATAAAAAGCGAAATGGTGTCTTGGCTGGGGTCGCAAGAAATTTGCGGTGGCAGGGTTCCGATTACCGTAGGCGGGGTCACGTTGGCGGGCACCGTTACGGTGTCGTTTGAGGTGCAATTATTGGACGTGTTGGTGACGTGAAGGATATAAAGTCCGCCTGCGCCAGCGGTGGTGTTGAGGCTGTCTGGGTGACCAGTAATTTGCCCGGTGATGGTAGTCCAAGCGTACGTGATATTAGGGCCGATGCTGCTACCTGAACCAAAAAGCGGTACAGAGTCGTTGGCGCAGGTGATGAGGCCATTAGCGCTGGCGTTGGCGACAGGAACGTTATTCGTTATGGTCACCGTTACATCGGTCGTGGCCGTACAGCCTGTATTGGTATTGGTGACCAACAGCGTATAGGTTCCCACCAGATTTACCGTGCAGTTCTTTTGAGTGTTGCTTCCAACAATGTTGCCGTTTGTTGTGGACCATTCGTAAATGGAAAACGCAGGCTGGCTTGAATTTCCGAGAAGCAGGGTCGTGGGCGCGCCACAGCCAAGTGGTTGAGGCGGTGTTACCCAGGCCGTAATCGGATTTGGGTTGAGAATTACATTTACGATGGCCGTTTTTGTGCAAACTGCATTCCCGTTGACCTCATAGGAAACTGTGAGCGTATATTCCCCAGCCTCATCTACGATGGGTGTGAGCGTGGTTTCGCCAGAAACGATATTGCCATTACCCGTTGTCCATTCATAGGTGATGTTCGGCCCTGTGCTGGAGCCGGCGCCCGAAAGTTGTGTGGTCGCGCCCTCACAGGGAAGGATTATCACGGGCGGAGCAGCAGCAGCGGTTATGTTTATGACATGTACCGTTACTGTATCGTTTGCCGAACAGACAGGTGCGAATACAATGTCGTCTAGCGCAAAGTCATTCCCGCCTAATTGAGTGTTTTGATTAACAATGCAAATCGTGGCGCTGGTATTTCCGCCGCTGTTCCAGAGTTGAAAAAATTGTTGCCAATTGCAGGTGCCTCCAGGTGCGCTGAAAATCCCCCCAACAGGCGTACCATTGATATTGAATTGCAACTGCGCAGGCGAAGCTGCTACGACCGATGTCACCCAAGCCGATAGTACATACTGCGTATTGGGTGTCACTGTCACAGTCTGGCACCACACGTTTTGATTGGGTGTGCCAGCGCCGTTTACCACCATCATATTGCCGGAGCCTGAAGTATGGTCGTTGCAGGGGGCAAATCCAGCATGATCGTCTTGTGGGTTGTCGAGCACATCGTACACGCCTTCTGGTACGAGATTGCCGGGGCTATAAGTATAATCGCTGATAAAGCCTGAGTTGCCGGCTTCAAAATCGCCGTTGTCTACCACGTTGTTTGAATAATCTGGCGCAGTTGCAGTGAGCACATAATTGGTTGTTTGGTTCACCGTCACCGTGGGGCTGAGCGTGTTGCTGCCGGTCATGCCGGTAGTGGGGCTCCAGTTGAAATTCAGGTAATCACCAGAAATGTCGCCATTCAATTGGGCCGGCGTTGGAGGTGCACAGAGGTACACGTCCTCTCCGGCATTTACCGTAATAGGGCATTGTGCCGAGAGTCGGAAAACTGCGACAAAAAATAAAGAGCAGCAAGCAAAGGTTAGGCGAATGTTCAGCATGGCGTACGCGGATTTGAACGAAACAAGGACAGATGCAATTGAGCAAATGTACGATGCTTCATAGCGTTGCTGTACGATCTGTAAATTGCCAAAATGCAATTACTGTTTCAAAAACCGCGTTGCCCACTGTTGGCTCCCGTCGAACAAACGGAGCAGGTAAATCCCGGCAGGTAATTTGCCAATGGGTTGTTGCAGGATTTGAGTGCCTTTTTCCAGCAAAAGCGGTGTGGATACCAGCGTTCGACCATCGGTGTCGAGTATTTCCAAAGTGCCATTAAAAACAGCGGCGACAGCCAAATTGTAACTCAAATTTTCGCCTTTGACAGGGTTGCCATTGATCGTTAATAAATGATCACTTTTCCCGGCGGTCACGGACTTAATACTCAAACGCTGTTCGGTGCCATCAAAGTCAGTCTGGCTTAGCAAATAGTAATTCAGGCCTGCTAATGGTCTGGTATCCAGCCATTCGTAAGTCCCTCCGGCGCTACTTCCAGAACTTGCAATCACCTGTATCATTTCGTATTGGATGCCGTTGGTCGAGCGTTGGAGCGTAAAGTGATCGTTGTCCTTTTCAGATTCAGTAACCCATTTGAGTTTTACATAACCATCTTCCTGCAACCTTGCTTCAAACGACAGGAGCGACACTGGCAAAGGAGGGGGATATGCGTAGTCCATACATTCCTGGTCCTTCGTGTTTATAGCATTGCAGCATAAGGGATTCATGTTTTGGTCTGGGTAATCGGTCTCGTTCAGGTGATCCATACAATAAGCATGGGTGAGTTCGTGGGTCATCAGTCGCTCATAATCTGTGCCGAACAAACAGTCGGCCACCCCGTTGTTCACCACGACAAATCCGTAACTCGCACTGTTCCAGGTCAACCCATCAAATTGGTGCGTCGAACCGGAATAACTGCCTCCGTATGCCAGCGTCCCCGCACAACCGCTCAGGTTGGCTATTTCGTTACAAGGATCCTCAAATATGATAAGCGCGCATTGAGAGCCGCCAAGATTGGCATTGCAGAAAGGGATAAAATTGCCCAGGTAAGCAGAGCCATCAACACAATTGGGCGTATAGGATTTGCTGCCAGCGTCGGTTGGATTAATCCCAGTATATTGGTCGTTCATTGCCGATAAAATGTTTGAGAACAGGCTGCCCCAATCAGGCGGGTTGCTGGTGTCGTCGTAATAAACAGGGATCGCTGCGTTTTGCCAACGGGTATTGTTTGCGCCGATGGCAAAGTCGCAGCCCATAGGAATCGCTCTGTCCAAGGATTCAAAATCCTCTACCCGGAGCACACAACGCCCAACGGTTCCATCCCATGCCGACAGTGGGGAGTCGGCAAATGCCTGAAGGTGTTGCAGCAAAATTTCCGGGTAGAATACCCCGAGTGGTTCGATGGGTTGGCCGTCAGGACGCTTGAGTACATTCATCCCTAACGCTCCGATGGAAACTAAAAAATACTCGTCTTCCAAGTGAATTTGCTCAAAAACATAGTAGGAAAGCATTACAGGCTGCCAAACATCTCCATTTTGATAAAGAAACAACAGGTACGTTTTGCCGATTTCTGGCTTGAAATCGCCCGCGATGTCAATCTTGAAATCGCCACTCTGGCGAGACAGTGGGCGTAGGAAGAACAAGCTGCCAGGCAGCAGCACACCTTTGACAGATTCCACGGACTCGAACTTTGTGTCTCGGAAACTCGTGCCGTTTTCTGTAGTTTCTACCGTCTCCATCGCACGAGCCAAGACTACACACCCGCTGTAAGTGGTAGCCTCACCTAAATTGGCAAAGGGAATAATGGAAGTAGCAGAGAGAAATTGGGGCGCAAAAATAACTGCCCAGAACAGGGCAATCGTAGGAAGAAAATAGCGCATGATTAAAAGGTTTGAAAATGAAAGATTACCCGGCCTTCTGGTCAACAAGTTACGGGATTAAAATCAGAATTTTGCCAATGAGTTGTAAGGGGTAAATCTCCTGCTAATTTTGCCTCAATTTTTAGCCGCTGCGCATGACCAACGACGAGTTCAAAATCTTTGCCCCCAGCATTCCCACCGACCCCGGTATCTACCAGTACATGGATGCAGAGGGTAAAATCCTCTACGTCGGCAAAGCAAAAAACCTCCGCAACCGCCTCGCCTCCTACTTTGGAGAAAAAAAATACCAGCTCGCCAAAACAAAGGTGCTTGTGCGTCACGCACACCATATTGATTTCATGATAGTGGAAACGGAGCATGACGCGCTGCTGCTCGAAAACACCCTCATCAAAAAACATCAGCCGCGTTACAACGTGATGTTGAAAGATGAGAAATCGCCCCTTATCTATATCTGTATCAAGCAGGAACGGTTTCCAAGGGTGTTCCTCACGCGCAAGTCGTTCAAAGACGGTTCCTCCTATTTTGGACCTTATTTGCAGAAATTCCGCGTGGAGCAAATCGCTGAGTTGATTCGAAAATTGTTCCAACTCCGCACCTGCCAGTTGAACCTTTCGGTAGAAAACATTGCCAAAAACAAGTTCAAGCCCTGCCTCGAATACCACATTAAAAACTGCGCTGCGCCCTGTGTCGCCCTCGAATCAGAAGAATCCTACAACCGAAAGATCGAGCAGATCAGGAACATTTTGAAAGGCAATTTTGCTGCCGTGAAAATTCATTTAAAGGATGAAATGGCACGGGCGGCAGCGGAGATGAAGTTTGAACAGGCCCAGGTATTGAAAGAAAAACTCGCTCTCTTCGAGGATTACCAAGGGAAAAGCACCGTGGTGAATCCCAATATACATGACGTGGACGTGTTTGCTATTGCCGATGATGATAAGGAGGCATTTGTCAATTACCTCAAAGTAGTGAACGGGGCCATCATCCACACCTATACGCTCACGTTGACCAAAAATTTGGACGAAGATCGTGAGGTTATGTTGGCATTGGCCATTCAGAACATGCGCGAACGATTCAACAGTATAACGAAAGAACTCATCGTCCCTTTTGAAGTTGTTTTGCCTGAAAACGATCTCATCATCACTGTTCCCAAAATCGGCGACAAGAAAAAACTCCTCGAACTCTCTGAGAAAAACGTGCAGTACCACTTGTTGCAAAAAAGGAAGCAGGCCATGAATGCCACCGGAAAACAAACCAGCGCCGAGCGTATTCTCCGCACTTTGCAGGCCGACTTGCACATGGAAGCAGCGCCGCTCTGGATTGAGTGCTTTGATAACTCTAACTTGCAGGGAACCAACCCGGTATCAAGTTGTGTGGTGTTTAAAAACGCCAAGCCGTCCAAACGTGATTACCGCCATTTCAACGTAAAATCTGTGGAAGGGCCAAACGATTTTGCCAGCATGGAAGAGGTGGTGCTCCGGCGTTACCAGCGACTTATCGCTGAGGGCGCCGGGCTGCCACAACTGGTCATAATTGACGGCGGAAAAGGCCAACTCAGCGCTGCTATGAAAAGTATCCGCGCCCTCGGGCTGGAAGGACAAATAACGGTGGTAGGCATTGCCAAACGGCTCGAAGAAATTTATTTCCCCGACGATCCAGTCCCGGCGCATATCAACAAGAAATCAGAATCCCTGAAACTCATCCAGCAAGCCCGCGACGAGGCGCACCGATTTGGAATCACCTTCCACCGCAACCAGCGGAGCAAGAATTTCTTAAAAACGGAACTCACGGAAATTCCGGGCATTGGTAAAAAGACTTCAGAAAAATTGCTGTCGCATTTTGGCTCGCTGGCGCGGGTAAAAGCGGCTGCGCCTGAAGAGGTCGAAAAGTTGATTGGCAAGGCGGCGGCGGGGAAAGTGGCGGGGTATTTTGCGGGAGAGAAAAATGAAAAAATCAAAGAGGATTGACTATCTTTGTTAACCCAAGATAGTTACCCCAAATGCAAGACGAAACCTATCCTTTCAGGAGTGCGAATTTTTCAAAATTTTTCACCTTTATCAGTCAATCTGAAAGTCGTTCAGTAGTGAAAGTCGTTCAATTTAGTCAGGTATGGGAGAATGTTTATAACTTGGGATTGGCTGATTTTGTAGCAGGGAAGCTTGCGTTTCGAACTGCTTCCAATAATCATGACCTTGTAAAAGTAATTTCCACTGTTGCGGCAATCGTTCGCTACTTCACTGAATTATATGGAGAAAGAGAAGTTTTTATAACAGGGGAAGAAAGGCGGATGAAGCGCTACAACTTGGCCATTCAACGCCGCTGGGCTGAAATCGAGCCTGATTTTTGGGTTTTAGGACTTCTGGAAGACGAGTGGTTAGCCTATGTGCCGGGAGAAGGTTATATAGCCGTGAAAATCAAACGCAAACCAAAATAAGTTGAAGATGGTACACGAAGTACAATATAATATCCCAGTCTTAACCCAAGATGAACAATTGCTCCAGGAGGTGCTTGGCACCTATGGAAACAAATCTATTCTGCCCGATAAAGATCAAACCGCTAAACTCATGCTTTTGAAGGTGTTCCTAAAAAAACAACTTATCCAATTGGCGGCATCTGAACCTAATGTCTCTTTTAAGCAAGCCGTCCAGTTTTTGGTGGGGCTTGTGCCGGATGATGAACATGGAGAGACCTTTCATTTGGCGGTTTTTGTCGTTTCTAAATACTGGTCAGATTTAACCTCTAATAGCCGAGTCAGTATAGTGAATGCCTAATAAGCTGAACTATTTGGCAGTTCTCTTTTTGATTCAGGTAAACTCCATTCCACGTCTTTCTCTCGCATTTTGCCGTCCTCGGAAAGTATTTTTAGTTGTCCGAAAAAATCGGACAACTGACCGCCTTACAAGCAATAAAATCTTTACGACTTCATTACTTCCTCCAAAAACTCCCAACCGCTCCAATCCTTTCCATCGAATCTATATGCAACCGCTTGATTCAACATCCATACGCCTGAGCTGCGCTCCACAAGAATACCGCCCCAAAGGCCGTTCTCCCCGTTGCCGTCGAATTCCTTGAAATGCCGTTGAAGGGCTTCGGCCTTTAATCCGGCATCTTTCGCGGTCATCCCATCTTTTGTGTCGAAAATGCCTATGATGCCGTTTTTGAACCGGACAAGGTAGTCTGGGTAAAACGTTCGTGCAACATCCCCCTCCTCATATTGCACGCCAAAGTAGCTTTCTTTCGATTCTCCGTTTTTATACCACCATGCCACACGTTGAGGTTTGCTTTCGAGCCATTTTTCAAAATCTCTTTCAGGAGCGCTACGGGTTTTTGACAGCCCATTAATGGCTCTTTACACGGCTTTTTTGTAATTGGATGAGGAACATCGTATCGATATCCTTCTTTTCCGGGGTTATGGACACTTTGGCTTCCAATATAAATACCCCCTTCGTCTATATACTTATAACGGTCTAATTCCCCTCTCAAAGTGGCGTAATCCACGGAATGCTCACGAGTGTTTATCTTTTGCTCCTCCTCGCTCCATGCCAAGCGTATTTTTTGACCTCAAATGTTAAATTTTCGTCCTTTACGACATTTGTCGTAAAGAAATTTGCAACTACGACAAATGTCGTACACCTTTGCGCTATCAATCACACAATTATGTCCTACCAACCTTCCGAAGCAGAACTTGAAATCCTCCAGGTCCTCTGGGAGATAGAGCCTGCCACCGTTCGAAACATCCATGAGCGCATCGCAGCAGCGGGCAAAGACGTGGGTTACACCACTGTGCTCAAGCAGATACAGCGGCTCACCGAAAAAGGTGCGCTCGAAAAAGAAGTCATAGAAGGCTCCCACCTCTACCGTGCCGTTGTAAAAGAAACGGATGTAAAACAACAACTCGCGGGTAAGGTAATGCGCACCGCATTCGGTGGCTCGGCACTCCAAATGGTGATGCACGCTCTGGGCAATGAAAAAGCCAAACCCGAAGAATTGCAGGAACTCAAAAACTGGCTCGACCAACAACTTTCTGGAAAATGAACCCACTCGAATCCTTCACCCCGCTTGCACAGGCGTTTGGCCTGACAGTAGCCCACTCACTTTGGCAAATTGCCCTTATCTGGCTGGTTTTCAAACTACTGGAGTGGTGGCTGAGCCCACGACATAAAGCTGTGTACCTGCTCTCACTGGCTGGCATGCTCGCTTCGGCAGGCTGGGCAATCGCAACCTTTGCCCATGAATGGACAAGACTCCAAGCTGTGCAAACGGCGTTCTCCAGAAGTGAAAATGAGGTGGTATTCATTCAACCAGCTTTTGTGTCGGGCAATTCAATAGCCAGCCTCAATCTTTGGGAATCTGCCCAAATGTGGTTCGAAAACAATGCGGCCCCAATTGGCTGGGCCTGGTTGATATGCGCCGGGCTGCTGTGGTTGCGGCTTATTGGCGGCTGGTGGCTGGCGCAAAGGTTGCGTCAACGCAATGTTTCCCCTGCTGGCGAAACATTCCAAAATCTATGTAGCGATTGGGCAAAACGCCTGAGAATCAATCCAAAAATTCAACTGCTTGAATCAGCCCATATTTCCGAACCCCTCACGCTTGGCTTTTGGAAACCTGTGGTGCTGTTCCCGTTGGGTATGCTCTTGCAACTTTCGCCTGCGCAGGTGGAAGCCTTGCTCTTGCACGAACTGGCGCACATCCGTCGCCAAGACTACCTCGTAAACCTATTTCAACTGGCTCTGGAAGTTTGCTTTTTCTACCATCCTCTGTTCTGGCTGCTCTCACGGGAAGCGCGCTCCCGCCGTGAGTTTTGCTGCGATGAGCTGGTATTGAGGCATACTACCAACCCACTTTTATACGCCAAGACCCTGACAGACCTTCAACTCTCTATTCTTCAACCTTCAACATCATTCGTTATGAACGCTACTGGAAAAAGCCGTTTCACTGAACGCATTCTGCATATCGTGGGCATTACCCCCAAACGTTCTGCCCGCCCTAATCTCTTGTTTGCATTGTTGTTGCCCTTGGCAATCGGACTATCGTCGTGGGGCGCTTCGAAACCTGATCCTGACTTGAACGATGCCTGGGATTTGCCGACATTCCCCGTCTTGGACACCACGCCACCGCGAAACGCGGCATTGGATCCCAGCATTGCCAGACCTAAGGAAGAGGGGGCTATCGCACGGAAGAAAGATTTGGTGGATGTAGCCGACAATTTGGGCAAGATCTATCAAAATCAGCGTGTTAGCGTCAACATTGAACCTGAAGTGCAAGAAAACGTCGCCATTGAGGCAGTCAAAATGAACGTCTTATACATCGGCGTTGACAACCCGCTGCGGATTGCATCGGCAGGTATTCCCGCCGATGAACTACTCGTAGAACTGATTGGAGAAGGCTCCATTTCTGGCAGTGGGGGGAATTATATGGTGCAGGTGCTAATGCCGGGAGAGGTAAAGGTCCGGGTTATGCGAAAGGTCGGCACTGAAATCAAGTTTGTCGTGGATCAGAAATACCGCGTCAAAATGATCCCTGACCCTTTGCCAAAATTGGATGGGAAATACAATAGCGGCACAATCAAATCGGAAATTTTGCAGCAAACAAAAGGAATCTTTTTAGGGGTACAGAACTTCGATTTCGATACTGAATGCAAGATAGTGGGCTTTGAGGCCACCTATTTGCCTAAGGAGGAAGACCCAATTTCAAGGCAGAATCTAGGCGGGGAATGGAATAGCGGAGTGCTTGAGTGGATCAAAAAAGCCAAGCCCGGCGACGCCTACTTCTTTGACGATATTCGGGTAAAATGCCCAGGTGACGTGGAACCGCGGAATGTGGGTGGTTTAGCGTTTAAGATAAAAGCGGAATAAGTTTTGGTAGATATAGCCATTTACACCTCTTTTTAGCAAGTCTATAAGGTTTTTCAAAACCTTATAGACTTATGCAACTCCTTTTTGCAGGTTTCTTTTGACGCTCTCGACCGATCTTTCCCCTCCTTTTCCGGTTGTGACCATTTCGTGGATATCCACGAAATGGTTCGACACGTTTTGGCCGCTGTTTTGGCAGGCTTCTTTTGCCCGTTCGATGGCGGGTTGAAAATTGCGAT
>CAZPTQ010000037.1:0-31371 GCA_964589365.1 uncultured Saprospiraceae bacterium | reverse complement strand
GGTGGAGGGGGTGGTCTCGGTGGCGGAAACCTGGTGGTGGTAGATTTTGATTCTTACCGTACCAACTATGGCCTGCAAGACAATAATGACGACCGCGCCGCTGACAACAACAACATTGCCAATGCACCCGGCGTACGCCGCGACCGATTCCTCGTGGGCGATACGCTCCGTACCGAACTGAGGGCATTTATGGTGCAAGGGACTTTGGAGGAACTGAATTTTCGAGTCTTTTTCGAGTCGTGGCAGAGTGATTTTGACACCCTTGACGGAGACTCATACCTTCTTGACTTGGGCAAAATGCTATTTGCCAATTACGATACCACCAGTTTTGTCTCCTCCCATTTGACCATCAAAACGGCGGGTGGCGAGACATACAATTGCCCCATCGGCCTACCCGGTATCAAATCCGACCAGCACATCATCCAGGTAGCCGAGCCAAACATCCGCCCGCCGCAAATCATTGATGTGCTGACCAATATGTTCCATCAATTTGACCTCCCGTTTGATGAATTGCCCTGTTTGCCATCCGGATTTGTGCTTTCGGTGGGGGATTCGTTGATTTTTACTTCTGATTTCAAATTTGAAAACAATTTCACCCCCAATGGCTCGAACGCACCACCGCTTATCAATTTCCGAAATTCCATTTGCGATACGGACAAGACTTATTCTTGGGAGTTGGAAAACTTTTGCACCGAAAAAGAGATTTGTCAATTCTCCGGCTACCTCGAATCGGTGAACCCGGCTGCCCAAATCATAGAACCTTGCGCCCAAAGCACAGAAGTCTCGCCGTTCCAATACAATATGCGCATTGCACGGGCCAATATGTTCCCTTTTGAAGTGCGGCAACTTTCCACGGTGACGGATTATTCGTACAGCCTGCCGACCTCCGTGGCTTTGCTCGAAACAAAGTTGAATTACCTGCGCTTGCAGGACAACGTCCAACTTTTTGGGCTCACCCCACTCACGCCGGGTTTTGGCGGGGATTCGCTCACGCTCAACCTCGATCCTTTCTTTGCCAACCTGCTCGACGAGGGTTATTCTTTTGAAATAAGTACCCGGTTTGACACAACCTGTGGGTATAACGGCACCAAGTTTGGACGCACAGTAGTCGGCCTCGAATATGCCAATATGTGTTTTCACGACCCCGTCAAAGCCACTTATTATATCGCAAACCCCAATGGTTACCAGAGCGGCAGCCCCCAGCTCAATATTTTCACCCAAAACAGTATCCTGTACCTGCCTACGGAGGAGGTTCTGCTCGATTTTTTCCTGCGCAACAATGCGGCTGTGGATGCCCCCAACGCCTGGCTGAGTATTGAGTCTGACGGTGATCTGGCGGATGTGCAACTGTTGCTCATGCCGGGGCAAACTCCTGTACCACAAGTGGGTGGCGTGTATCAATTGGGCGATTTAGTAAGTTTTGCGCAGCCTGCGTTGCGTTTCACCGCCCGAAATCTCAGTTGTCGCCCGGTTACCGTCACCTTACGTTTTGGCTGGGACTGTTCACCTGTTTTCAACGCCAATGCAGACGCCTGCGGCAGTTTTACACAAACCATCGAACTCCGCCCACAGCCGCCAGAATTGGAATTGGTCATTGTGAACCAACCACCCTCGGTGCCGATGTGTGAGCCGTCCGGATTTTTTGAATTTGAAATTTCAAACGCCAACGATGGCACGGCCTACAACATCGTGCCGAGCATCAAGCTTCCGCCCGGGATGCGTGTTCAACCGGGATCATCGCAACTTTCCTACCCTGGGGGCGGGGCATTTGTCAATATGACCAACCCGGTGCAATTGCCCGGCAACGTATGGCAGTTCGACCCTGAGGCTTCGTCCAATTTGCTGGCGCAAAACGGCCTTTTGTCGGCAGACCAGGACCCGCTCAACACATTGCGCATCCGCTTCAGGGTAATCGCCGAATGCGGCGTGGTGGCCAATTCCCAGCCGATTTACGGCGCTGAATCGGTGCAAGCTTGTGGCATCTATTCCAACATCCTGCGCAAACCCGGCATGCCCATTGGCATTGAAGGGGTGGAGCCAACTTACACAGCAGTTTCCAATTTGCAATTTACCAGCCCGCCTGGCGCAGCCGGCTGTGGGCAGGAAGTACAACTTTCGGCCAGCATAGCAGTGAACGATGTGCCGATGGCAGGCGATAGTATTTACATCTTGCTTCCAGTGGGCACGTCCTTTGTGGGCGGCTCCTACCAAGCGGGCACGAATGCTCCCAACGGGCCACCACAAGTGTCAGGCCAGCAATTGCAATTGCCTTTGCCGACCAACATCGGGGCGGGCAATGTGCTGGTGTTCACGTTTAGAATTCGCTACGACGATCCCGCAGGCTGCGCCGATAAATTTGTGCTTTTGCAGACACGGGAAAAGACGGAGGCTTTTTGCTCATCGAGCAACCAATTCTGTGATATTTATGTGGCTACTGGCGAAGCGTTGCTCAACCTCAACGCGCAAAATCCTGAACTTCAACTAAATAATTTTGAATTGACCACGCAGGCCGGGCAAACCAATTTTAACGCGGTAATCGAAAATGCGGGCAATACAACGGCCACAGACCCTGTAATTCAACTTTACCACGACCTGAACGGCAACGGCCAGATTGACCTTACAGACCCGCTTGTAGCAGAGATTACCCCAAATGGCACCATCGCTCCGGGTGGAGTACTCCCAATTTCGGGCAATCTCAACAACCTGCCTGCCTCGGCATATTGTGACCTCATAGCCCTTATTCCCGCAGACGAAAACTGCGCTTGCACGGATCGTATTTTTCCGCTTGATGGAAACCAAATCGTGACGACAGGGATTGGACTTTGTGCGCTTCAATCAGTCAATGTCAGCACAGACAGCATAGCAGGCAACAACTACAATTGGCTTACGCCCAATGGACTGAGTTGCATTGCGTGTGCCAATGCGACCTATACGCCCGGCCCAGATGTGCAAGCGGGTGACCTGGTAACGTTGGTGCTGCAGGAGACATCGGGAAATTGCACTATTGAACGAAAATTTGAAATTCAGTTTGGTGGTTCGTTCGGCATTGAATCCGACAGTCTTACAATTTGCGAAGGCGAACCCGCTACCCTCGAAGCCACGGCGGGTGGCACAGCATACAACTGGACCGGACCAGGTATAAACAACCCCAACCAGCAAACACAGGTGATTCAGCCTTCAAACGATGCTGCTTACAGCGTAACTGTGACGTTTTCAGGAGGTTGTACAGGTACAGGCAGTGTATTTGTTGGGGTGAACGAGGCCTCAAGCAAGCAATTGCCAGCCATCACGATTTGCGAAGGTGAGTTGGCTTTAATACTTGGCAAGACAACCGATGTGCCCGGAATTTACACCTTGGAACTTCAAAATGCGATCGGGTGTGATAGCATCGTTACACAGGAACTGAAAGTAGTGCCTATCAAAACCTACGGAGTGCCGGCGCTTTATTGTCAGGGCGATTCGGTGGAAGTTTTTCCGGGAGAATTTTACAGCACTCCAGGGGAGGTTTGCAAAACCTCCCAAAGCAGCACGGGTTGTGACAGCACCTATTGCGTGGTAGTAAATCAAGCGACCAATCCGCAACTGCCAGAACAGGATTCGGCGCTGGTAATAGCACTTGGCGAGAGCGTGATCATTGAAACCCCTGACGATTATATTACCTACGAATGGGCTCCCTTTAATCTTGAAATACTCAGTTGCAATTGCGCTGATCCAGAGGCCAGTCCAGACACCTCTACTACGTTCCTTTTGGTGGTAACCGACGTCAACGGCTGCCGTGACTCGGCTGAGTACCGGGTATTTGTCTGCGACGAAACGATGATTCACATTCCAAACGCCTTCACGCCAAATGGTGACGGTGCGAACGATCTCTTCCGGGTAGTGCCGCACGAGGGGGCAGAGGTCATTCTTTTGCTTCGGGTATACGACCGCTGGGGACAAAAACTGTACGAAGGCTCTGGCGCCAATGCTCAATGGGATGGCAAAATTGGCGACAAGCCCGCGCCATCGGATGTGTACGTTTGGGTGTTGGAATATGAATGTGGCGGACAACGCCACAGAAAGAGCATGGATGTGACCTTGGTGCGATAAACTGGAGCCGAGGCTTGGCTTGCAACCCCGGAGGTTTTTTAAAAACCTCCGGGGTTTTGTTTGTGCGGGGAACACTTCTAAGGAATCTCTAAGCCAATTTAAGCAGGTTCGGGATAATGTGGCTATACTTTTGTGGCACTATTTTACTATTTAGATTTCCCGTCATGCAGAAACAACTACCCATCCTACTCTTCTTTGGCTTCATCCTATTGTTGGTTTCACAACAACTTTCTGCGCAAGGTTGCGTCGCTATCCGTCCAATGGGCGGCTGTGGGGGCACTGCCTCCAGCTCAATTGTACTAGGCAAAGGCCAATGGCAATTAGGTGCCAACTACCGCTATTTTCGCTCATTCCGCCATTACAAAAGTGACACGGAACAAAAAGAACGCCTTGAAAAAAACACCGAAGTAATCAACTGGGCTAATTCTCTGGACTTGGGGATCACCTACGGCTTGAGCAATCGCTTGAGTTTGTCTTTCAACCTGCCGCTCATCCACTACGATCGCTCTTCCTTGTACGAGCACTATGGAAACAGCCTCAATACCAATCCAGAACAAAAACGTTTCAACACGGGTACACAAGGCATCGGCGATGTCCGTTTGTCTGGTTCTTACTGGCTATTCAATCCTGAAAAACATATTAAGCATAACCTGGCTGTAGGTCTTGGAGTTAAATTGCCTACTGGCGACGCAAATGTTCAGGATGAATTCCACAGACGCAAGGCTACAGATGGTGGGGATTCTACCATTGTTAAAGCTGTTGACCAGTCTATTCAATTGGGCGATGGAGGTGTAGGTATCAGCCTTGAAATACAGGGCTATTCCTCACTGTTCAAAGGCGCAGTGCTGTATTTCAATGGTTTCTACATGTCAAATCCGAAGGAAACCAACAGCACGGTCAATCGTGTGATCACGGCTAATTCCACCGATATAGATAAGATCACCCAATTCCATTCTGTTGCTGACCAGTTTGTGGCGCGCGTGGGCATTAACTATGTTGTACTGCCTGCCCAAAACCTTTCAGTAGGATTGGGGATGCGTGCAGAAGGGATTCCCAACAAAGACCTGATTGGAGGCAGCAATGGTTTCCGCCGTCCAGGCTTTATTGTTTCAGCAGAGCCAGGAGTTGCTATTCAGCGCGGAAAATTTGTGTTCTCGGTCAACATACCTTATGCACTTTACCGCAAGCGCACACGCAGTATGGCTGATATTGCAGCTGGCAATGACCAATTTGGAATTCCCCGCAATGGCGATGCCGCTTTTGCCGACTATTCCGTGAACGTTGGTGTGGCATATCGTTTCGGAGGCCAAAAGATGAGCCACTCGATGGACGGAGCCCCAAAATTCAACGATGTAAAAAATTGAATTCAAGTAAGAAAGACTTCATACGATAGATGGATGCCCGGCGCCGAAAGGTGACCGGGTTTTTTAAATTAAGTGTGGCACACCTAAAATAGATCATGGTTGGCGAGGTGTGCCACACTTTTCTGAATACTCTCCTGCTACTCCGCAGCTCGTTTTGCTTTTTCCCACAAAACCGATTGTCGCCCAAGAATTAGCCGCATGAAGCCCGCATACATCGCCCAGTTCATCAGGCAAAAATAGTAAGGCACGAAGAGCGCTTTAACCTTCAATTTACGTTGCTCTAAAAACCAGCCTGCCAAAGCCGCAAGGTAAAAAAGGGTTTGCGCCAGTAGCAAAATTTGATAGAAAATATTTCCTTGAATGGCGAGTAAAATATTGATTGTCAACAAGATTGGAAGCAACAGCGGAGCTATCGTCCAACGCAACACCCGGTGCGAGATGTACTGAAAACTCAGCACCCCATAGCGCAGCGGATTGAGGAGCGGAGCAAGCCGCCACACGGCCTGCAAGCCTCCAGCAGCAATGCGAATTTTTCGTTTCATTTCTTCAGCCACAGATGCAGAAGAGGCTTCTGCAGCCCATGCCCCCGGTTCGTACTGCACCCTCCAGCCACGCTGTGCGATGCGCATGGTGAGGTAAAAGTCCTCCACCAGCGTGTCGGGTGGCACGGGTTCGTAACATTCGGTGCGGAATGCGAAGAGCTCACCAGCAGCGCCGACAACGGACCAAAGTTCTGCGTCCCACTTTTTTAAAAGGCTCTCGTATTTCCAATAGATGCCCTCGCCTGCACTGCTCGCGTCGTCTTTATCGGCCATCGAAATCCGTTTTTCTCCTGCCACGGCACCCACTTGCGGGTCAGCGAAATGTCGTACAAGTCGGTGGATGGCTTCGGGGTTCACGAGCGTATTGGCATCGGTGCTGACCACGACAGGGCTTTCAATTTGCTGCATGGCCCGTTGAAAGGCGGCGATTTTGCCGCGCCGTTCGGGCTGGTGAAGCAGACACCAGCGCAGGTCGGGAGGGTAGGGGTAAGTGCGTACAAGTTCGGTGCTTCGGTCGTCTGAGCCATCTGTTACGAAGCAAAACTGAATGAGGTGCCGTGGGTAGTTGATTGCAATGGAATTGTCAAGTTTTCGAAGAATCCAATCTTCCTCGTTGTAAGCGCAGACGATGAAGCTTACTTCAGGGAGAGCATCTGAATAAGGCTGGATAACAGGTTTAAACAATCGTTTAAAGTGCAAAAAAGTCCACAATACGAGGCCATAGCCGAGGTATGCATAGAAAATGAGGGCAAGCCCCGACCAAAAAACGATTTCGACCATGCGCAAAGGGTATGAAACGCCAAAGGTAAAGCGAGGGGTGTGTCGGATAGGCATTTCGTAGTAAAATTGGGCTATTTGGGTGTAACGATGCTATGGGCAAAATGATTTAACCAAAAATACAAGAACTGCGTGTTTGGGTTCAAAAAACTGATAGAGAGGTTTTTACCTATTTTTAAAAAATTAAATGAATGATAGACTGCCAGGGATTGGCGCGATAAATTAGCCCGGAAGGGCTTCATCTTTTATAAACGGCATTATCTTTGTATAATCCTGTTAGCAACCTTCATCGTTTGTGATTTGATTTTTGAGATTTGCGGTATTTTTGAATATGTGAATCTTATAAATTATTTCAGGAACTTTGTAAGGCCTCCAAGTAAGAAAGCACTGACTTTTGTATTGGAAAAATCTTTAGACGTTTAGTAGCATTTTTTAAGAAAAATATTTCAAAACCTCCCAGGTTCTAATCTTTTCCCAGGTACTTTTTAGGTGCCAAGTATCCTTTTTCAGATTAATCCCCCCTTCTGTAGAAGTATCGTTAAGCGAACAGAATCAAACACTTTCTGGCGCACCCAAATGTGGGGGAGCCTAATCATTGACCAAACATCGATTACATTATGAGCAGAAGGTTACTCCTCGTAGAAGACCACGATGGTCTTCGCCGGATTATTGGCAATTTCCTTTCCGAAAAATTTGATGTGGTGGGGGCCAAAAATGGCCTCGAAGCCATGAGCTGGCTTAGTAAAGGCGTTATGCCCGACGTCATCGTCACCGACTCTGCCATGCCAGTGCTTGATGGCGCAGCGTTGCTCTTCAACCTTCGCTGTAGCGGCCTTTGGGCCGATATCCCAGTGGTGGTTTTGGGCAGTGGCAATACCGACGACGACGGCGAAGAGCATCGGTTCAGGATGCTCGGGGCTTACGAGTACTTTGCCAAGCCTTTTAGCCCGACGCAGCTCCAAAATCGGCTGATGGACATCGTGGGCTGACAGACGGGGACAAGCAAAACAAACACCGATCCGCTTAATTTTAATCATGCATCCCAACCCGCATACCTCCGATTACGATCTCGCTACAGCGAAAGAACTGCTCTTTGTCGGCTTTCAAAAAGGTTTTGATGGCAACATCAACAACTTTCCATATCAGAGCACGGCATACCAGTACGCCTTGGAAAACAACGGTTTTCTAGCCTTTTTGTGGCTGGGAAAACGTGTGGGCGATCTCGCCACCTACAATTTGCCTTACGCGGTACTGTGCGATTTGGACTGGCTCATCAGCGACCACTATAGATTGGCGCAACAAATGGCCGCCCACCCCGACCTCTGCTCTGTGCCTTTGGTAGTGTTTACACAAAAAGGTAAACCGGCCAATAAAACCGCCCTCGCTGCCAATGGTGTGGACGATTGCTACACCATCCCGGTGGATTGGCTAATGTTGGAGAATAGGCTGGGATTTCTCAACCAGTTCAAACCCAGTGTTTTAGAGGCCTGTAACCGGGTAAAGCTCGAGAGTTTCAGGTTTCGCATTCCATTGGGGAAACGCATTTTTGACCTCATAGGCGCTAGTCTTGTCTTCGTGTTTACATCTTGGATTTGGTTGCCTGTTATGCTGGCAATTTGGCTCGAATCAAGAGGGCCAGTGGTGTACAAGTCAAAACGGGTAGGCTCAGGATATCAGGTTTTTGAATTCCTCAAACTCCGTTCGATGTATACTGGTGCTGAGGAACAATTGATGGGAATGCAGCACCTCAATCAATACCCGAATGGAACGTTTAGCGGCAAACCTATTTTTGTCAAAATTGCTCAAGACCCCCGCATTACCCGCGTGGGGCGGTTTATCCGAAAATACAGCATTGACGAACTGCCACAACTGATCAACGTTCTGCGCGGCGAGATGTCGCTCGTTGGCAACCGCCCGCTTCCGCTCTATGAAGCCGAAACGCTTACCCGCGACGAATGGAGCGCTCGGTTTCTTGCTCCGGCGGGTATCACAGGGCTTTGGCAAATTTCTAAGCGAAGCCAGCCCGACATGACCGCCGAAGAGCGCATTGGCTTAGACATTGCCTATTCTCAAGAAAAATATTCTGTATTAGCCGACCTTAAAATAGTGCTGAAAACCTTTAGTGCATTTGTGCAAAAGGAGGAGGTTTGAGTGTTTAGCCGTGAGCGTTTATGGTTTCCATTATCACTGTCAATTACAACGAAATAGCAACGACCTGTGCTTTGCTCGACAGCATCCAAAGACAGGGCTACCGCGACGTGGAAGTGTTGGTAGTGGACAATGCCAGCCGAGAAAACCCCGCTTCGATTATTCAAGACCAATACCCAGCGGTGAAATTTGTTCGCAGCGAGCAAAACCTTGGCTTTGCCGGAGGCAACAACCTTGCACTCCCCTTGGCTCGGGGCGAATATCTGTTTTTTGTCAACAACGACGCTGAATTAGCGCCTGGTTGCATCGAGCAACTGCTACAACGCTTTGAATCCGAACCAAATGCAGGGATAGTCAGCCCATTGATTTGTTATTTTCCACAGACCGAGGCCGAAGTAGAAAACCCGATTCCCATAGTTCAATACGCCGGAATGACCCCTGTCTCACCCTTCACAGGACGAAACCGAACCATAGGGGAGCGCGAACAAGACCATGGGCAGTTTGCCAAGCCAAGCCTGACTGCCTATGCTCATGGCGCTGCAATGATGGTGCCCCGAAAAGTACTGGAGCAAGTTGGCCCGATGTGGGAAGGATTCTTCTTGTATTATGAAGAATTGGACTGGTGCGAACGCATCCGTCGTTCTGGCTTTGAAGTTTGGGTGGACCAGCAGGCTCGTGTTTGGCACAAAGAAAGCCTTACCCTCCGCAAAATGGGCACGACCAAAACCTACTACCTCACACGCAACCGAATTCTTTTCATGCGACGCAATTTCGAGGGCTGGAAGCTGGTGCTGTTTTTTGCTTTTTTGTTTTTTGTGATCTTACCCAAAAATTGCATTGTTTATATTTTGAAAGGCGAATTTGAAAATTTGAAAGCGTTTTGGAAGGGCGTTTTTTCAGGTACTAAATCATCAACCAACTTCGCGGAAGTTTAGAAGTTCCGGGGAGTTTTCAATCAATCATGCTGAGCCTTTTTGCATTAATTTGCCTGCTTGTCACCATTCAACTCGTGTACCCATTTGTCACGGTGTTGTTTGCACAATTGTTTGGGCATGAAAAGCATGGGCAGAAAGCAATACACCAATTTGCCCGCCGTAGCATCTCGCCGCCGCCGAAGGCTAAGGCGAGTAGAAGCGAAGGAGAGTCCCCTACCACCAATCCCCCAATCACCAATTACCAATCCACCAATCACCACTTCGCCTGCATCATCACTGCTTACCGCAATGCCGCCATTGCTCGTCCATTGGTCGAATCTCTCCGCTGCCAAAGCCACCCAAACCTGACGATCTACCTCGTGGCCGATGAATGCCCCGATTTTGATTTTGGCATTTCTGACAAGCGTTTTGTAATCCTCCGTCCCACCAAGCCGCTCCGACTAAAAGTCAAGAGCCTGCTACACGCCATCGAAAATTTTCGCCTCCCACACGATTATGTCGTTGTATTTGATGCTGACAACCTTGCCCACTCGCAGTTTTTGGAAGAGATAAACCACTATACCAATTTGGGCTTCCGATGCATCCAGGGACAACGCCTTGCCAAAAACCTCGACACCACTTATGCCGCACTTGACAGCATGGGGGAGCATTACAAAAACTATATCGAACGCGAAGTGCCGTTCCGATTGGGTGGATCAGCAGTCATCAGCGGCTCTGGCATGGCCACGGAAACTTCGCTTTACAAGGCCTACTTGGCAAGCCCGGATATTGAGCAAGGCAAAGAACAGGGAAAGAAAATGTTGCAGGAGGACAAGATTCTTCAAAATTTCCTGCTCCGTCGTGGTGAGCGCATCGCCTATGCCCGTCAAGCCATTGTTTACGACGAGAAGGTAGAAACCGGGGAAGCCGTAGAAACGCAACGCAGCCGATGGCTTTATTCCTATTTCCAAAATATACCAAACGCGCTGGGTATCTTTTGGAGAGGATTATCAGGACTAAATTTCAACCAACTGTATTTTGGATTTGTCACGCTTGTGCTGCCCATGTTCATCCAAGTAAGCCTGGCCATTTGTTGTGCAGGTTTGGCGATTGTTGTTGCGCCGATATGGGCAGCAGTATTGGTAGCTGGTCTCGCTGTTTTTTCAATGAATATCTTGTGGTCGCTCCGCTTGGATAGTGCTCCGCCAGCGGTGTGGAACGCATTGTGGCAGGTCCCGAAATTCTTGCTTCGGCAGTTCGCATCGCTTATCAAAATACGCGACCCGAAAAAAAATTTCAAGCATACCGAACATCGAAAAATCGTTTCGGTGGACGACGTGGTGGGCAAAAGCTCCGAGCCCAAGCGAAAATCCTGATTTCCCCAAGTTATCCCAAGAGTTGTGTTGGGCTTTGGGTCTCGCACTGCTTTTTTCAGGATTTTCATGCAAAAAATATTTTTTTTAAAAAAATGGCTTTGCACCCAACCGCAATGTTTGGCATTACGTATATGATTGTGAAAAAAAGTTTGCAAAACGTTTGCTTTTTCAAACAAAAAAATCTTACTTTGACCCAATAAAAATAGGAGGTTCGCCATGACAACTAAACGCTTTCCTTTCGCAATCATCTTAATCACCTCCCTTGCTGTCTCCATTTCTGCCCAAACGACGGCAGGGAAAACATTCACCAAGGCTTTCAACACTGACGGCAAAAGCATACTGAGGCTTGAGCTCCCCGGTGTCATTGACCTGAAAATATGGGACAGCCCCAGTGTACGTTTTGAAATAAGTGTCAGCCTGCCCTCAGGCAATGGGCCTATGCTGAACGAACTTGCCAACATCGGTCGCTACAATCTGGCTTCAAAGGCAGATGGCGACGCGCTCGTGATCTCGGCCCCCAACTTACAGAAACAGTTGAAAGTAAAAGGTCAAGAGTTCAAAGAAACACTCAACATTGTGGTATTCGTCCCAAAAGAAATGCAAATTCAATTGATGCCCAGTGCTGCCACCTTGGCCGAGGCCAAAAAATGAAGGTTAATACCTTTGGTTTTCTATTTAATAAATTGATTAGGCAATGTGCCCGAACGTGTTTGCGTTCGGGCATTTTTTTGTTTGGCCGCTTGAGCCGACCTTTGCCCAAAATTATTTCAGGAACATGAAACTACCCCTTTTGCACATGCTGCCTTTTTTACTGGCTTTCAACCCCATTGCCAATGCCCAAATGGAACGTACTATGTACCAAGTGTTTGAGGTGGATTCTGCTCAAACGGTCCATTTCGAGGTAGCGGGTGAATATGAAGTGCTCGAATGGGCCGGCAATTCGATTCTGGTGGAAACCAACGTACAAATTTGGGATGCATCGCGCGAAATACTTGCAGAACTTATTAAAATTGGCCGTTACGACCTTGTCACGGATTCTTCCACAGTCCCTAACCCCAAGCAGGTCAGGATATTTACAAAAAATCTCGATCGAAAACCTATCAAACGCCTCGATGGCCAAAAGTGCCTCGAGATTGCGGTCACCAAAATATTCGTACCAGATACCTTTTACATTTCTGAGGATAAGCAACGGCTGACACGTAAAGGAGCTTAGTAACAAGTATCCGTTTTGAGATGGAACTTGTTACTTAAAACTTAATCTTTCCCGATAAAAACGGGACACAAAACATTATGGCACACTTAGTTGAACTCGTGCTGCTTCCGCACGAACGGGAGAATCAAGCCCTACTACTGGAAAAAGCTGCCCGTCAATCCGGCCTTCGCCCTGACCAAATCTCCCATCTCGAAATTTTGAAATCCTCGCTGGATGCTCGTTCGCGTCCGCCTGTTTTTCGCGTTCGTGTGGATGTGTTCGGGCCGGGAGAGGTTTTCAGCCCAAGGGCTGCCATTCTCGAAGGTTTTCGTCCGGTGGATAGAAAGAAAAAGGTAGTGATCGTAGGGGCAGGTCCGGCAGGATATTTCGCCGCGCTGGAGTTGCTGGAGCTTGGTATTCAGCCCATTGTACTCGACAGGGGTAAAGACGTGCAACTCCGTCGTCGCGATTTGAAAGCCATCCAGCAGTTTGGCGAGGTGAATCCTAACTCCAATTACTGCTTTGGCGAAGGTGGGGCCGGCACCTATTCCGATGGAAAATTGTACACCCGCTCTTTGAAACGCGGCAACGTGCAAAAAGCCCTGCAACTCTTGGTTGAGCACGGTGCCAAAAGCGATATCCTCAGCGAAGCGCACCCGCATATCGGCTCGAACAAACTACCAGGGGTGGTGCAGAACATTCGGCAAACCATCCTCCAATACGGCGGCGAGGTGCATTTTGAGCAATGCGTCACTGATTTCATTTTAAAAGACGGGAAAGTGTTGGGCGTTCGAACCCAAACAACAAAACCAGAAATTTCGCTTTCCAATGAATGGCTTGCCGATGCCGTTATTCTCGCCACAGGCCACTCCGCCCGTGATATTTACCGCTTGCTCAATGCCAAAGGCATCCGAATAGAAGCCAAGCCATTTGCGCTGGGTGTTCGGGTAGAACACCCACAAGCTTTGATTGACAGCATTCAATACAAGCAAAACCAACGCTCGGACGAACTCCCGGCAGCGAGTTACAGCCTGGTGTGCCAGGTGGGCGGACGTGGCGTTTTTTCCTTTTGTATGTGCCCCGGCGGACTAATTGTGCCTTCTGCTACCGCTCCCGGTGAAATCGTAGTGAACGGCATGAGCATGAGCCGCCGCGATTCGCCCTTCGCCAATTCTGGCATGGTGACCTCGGTAGAGCCAGAAGACCTTGCACCTTGGTCGAAACACGGCGTATTTGCCGCCATGGAATTGCAGGCCGAAGTGGAGCAGCGGCTTTTTAGAGCGGGCGGTGGCGGACAAAAAGGGCCTGCGCTGCGACTGCCCGACTTCATTGCCGGGAAAATGTCGAAGGATTTGCCGCGCAGCTCGTACATCCCGGGGCTATATCCCGCACCGATCCATGAACTCCTACCAGGATTTATTTACAAGCGTTTGCGCGACGGGTTGGCCGATTTTGGTCGCCAAATGCGCGGTTTTCTCACTACAGAAGCCAATGTGGTGGCCACAGAGAGCCGAACGAGTTCGCCCGTGCGTATCCCCCGCGATCCGACCACGCTGATGCACCCTGAAGTAGGAGGGCTTTTCCCTTGTGGAGAAGGCGCCGGTTACGCGGGCGGGATTATTTCAGCGGCCATGGATGGGCAGAATGTGGCGAGAGCGGCAGCTTTGGTGATTGGTTGATTGGGGACTTGTGATTTCTCCCCCTTTTCGATGTTCAATTTTTTTTGCTCCCTTGTTCAAGCCAAGGGGCTTTCGATTTTAATAAACTAAGCTGCAACTTTTCGAAGCCAGAGAAGAAAGGAGGAAAACGATTATTTCGGCACCGTCTTCAACTGTTCCTCGATTTCCCGCAACCGTATTTTCTTGATAGAATCCACCAGATGAGGCAATTGCGTGATTTCTGCTGCTTTGCAAAGGCTGTCGTGCTCTACTTGTGCTTTGGCGATTTGCGCATTGGCGATGGAGTCAATGCGCATGCGTGTGTTGGCATCAAGGGGCGTGCTGGGGGAGCCGCAAGCCAGTAAGCAGCAGGCAGTAAAAAGGAGCAGAAAGTAACACACCTTTGACATGATGTAGAAGTGTGTTACCCTTTTGAGACAAGACTATCTTCTTTTGCCATCTCTACAAAATTGAATGATGGCAACATTACGGGATTATAACCGCAATTCAAGGTAAAGTTCGAAATAAAAGCGCGGACGTATGGGAAGGCAATTGCTGGAGCATTAATCCGAGCAAAGGGAGAGTTGATAAAATCTTCAGTCAACTTTTCGCTAGATTCAAAATGGGCAGATGCTCTAACTTTAAATTTAAAAGTTTTACGTTTATTAGATAATCCAATCTCAAAAATAACAGCAAACTGGTTTCCGTCCTTCTCTACCAACCCCACAACTAAACTAGTGTCTAATTCTGCAGTGATTGCCTTGTCAGAAGTTTTTACATGACATTCAACATCTGTAAATTGAATGTCAATAAGTCGGATTTGCATAGTCAAGCAGCTAGAGTATAAATATCATCTACCCAGGGTTCGGCAAGGAAGATTTCCCGGGCATCAAACAGTTTTGTTACTGTAATACTATGATGAGTAATAACGGTTTCTCCGTCTTGGAGCCGTTCAAGCATTTCTCTTTCAGCATCAAATGCAAGCCAGTTTTCTAAGTCCGCCTTAGAAAACTCGTTTAAAATATGATCAAAAAGCGTGTCAAGTTCCTTGTAGTTAAGCATGATAGAGGGATTTTATGTTTGCTCTTCTAGAACAATCGAAAATTTGAAAATGTTTCCAAGATCAAAAATAACGATCTGAATCCTTTTTTTATAATAGAGGTCAGGTATTTCGGAATAAACCCTGTTTTTGATACGTGGGTTTGTAGGAATATCATCGTATATGATACCAGTAACTCCCATTTTTTGCCAAACATTTTCAGCCAAAAAACGATGAACTTTTTTCAGACTCACATCTTGACCGTTATTCAAAAAGTGCAGTATTGCTATTTCGACCTTTTTTCGAAAGAAAAAATACCCTTCTTCGTCAAAAACAGCATTTATGCAATTTGCTATATCCAAATAGGCAGAATAAATGTCATAGCATCCTGTTCGATGCTTTTTAAAATCCTGCCCCCAATAATGAGCAAACTCAATTTCGCTCCAAAAATAATAACCTATCCCTAACCAAGCATTACTAGCATCGCATGAGATTGGTTTCTCCAGTACTTTAGTTTCACGCCACTCTTGCGTGTGGTATCCGACCAAAAAAGTCTTGTCTTTTAGGGTTACTCGTTGCATAGGGTTGCAAAAGTATTGTAAAAATCAGAACTCCGCACTCCCGGGATACCTTGGGAACGCGATCACGTCGCGTATGTTGGTCATCCCGGTAACGAAAAGTATGAGCCGCTCGAAACCGAGACCAAAGCCAGCATGCGGGGCGGTTCCAAAACGACGCGTATCGAGATACCAGGAAAGTTCGTGTTCCGGGATGTGCATTTCTTGCATCCGTTGCACAAGCCGGTCGTACCGTTCTTCGCGCTGTGAGCCACCTACAATTTCGCCGATGCCTGGAAACAGAATGTCCATGGCTGAAACGGTTGGCCCGGGAACTCCATCCTTCGGTTCATCTTGACGCATGTAAAACGCTTTGATGGCAGCAGGGTAGTTGGTCAGGATGACGGGCTTTTTGAAGTGTTTTTCCACCAAGTACCGTTCGTGTTCGCTTTGCAGGTCGGTGCCCCAGCCTTCAACGGGATATTGGAATTTGCCCTTTTTGTTTGGCGTGGAATTTTTCAGAATATCAATTGCTTCGGTATAGGTAATCCTAACAAACTCATTGTCAATCACAAAACGCAGTTTTTCGGTCAGGGACATTTCGCTGCGCTGATCCTGTGGCTTGGTTTTTTCCTCCTCCGTGAGGCGTTCTTCCAAAACCTTCAAATCGTCGGTACAATGCTCGAGGGCGTAGCGAATCACGTATTGGAGCATTTCCTCGGCGAGGTTCATGTTGTCGTGGAGATCGTAGAAAGCAAGCTCTGGCTCGATCATCCAGAACTCGGCCAGGTGACGCGTGGTGTTGGAGTTTTCGGCGCGGAAGGTGGGGCCAAAAGTGTAAATTTCTCCTAAGGCCATCGCAGCCAATTCGCCTTCCAATTGACCCGATACGGTGAGGTGGGTACTGCGACCAAAAAAGTCTTTGGAAAAATCCACATCACCGGATTCGGCACGAGGCGGTTTGTCCAAATCGAGCGTGGTCACACGGAACATTTCGCCAGCACCTTCGGCATCGCTGGCCGTGATGACAGGCGTGTGCAGGTAGCAAAAACCCTTGTCGTTGAAGAATTTATGAATCGCAAAAGCCATTGCGTGGCGAATCCTAAACACGGCAGCAAAAGTGTTGGTCCGAAACCGCAGGTGGGCATTTTCCCGCAAAAATTCAAGGCTTTGCTTTTTTGGTTGCAGCGGGAAATCATCGGGGTTACAGTCGCCGAGGATTTCGATTTGGGTGGCTTTTAATTCCACTTTTTGACCTTTGCCTTGGCTTTCAATGAGTAAGCCTGAGGCAGAAATTGCCGCGCCGAACTTGATACGGGCGAGTGTTCCTTCGTCCGTGTTTTCAAAATCCACCACCACTTGCAGGTTATTGGAGGTAGATCCATCGTTGAGGGCGATAAATTGGTTGTTGCGAAAGGCTTTTACCCAGCCCTTTACGGTGACTTGGGTTCCGACAGGTTCCGTGCGGAGTAGCGCAGCGATTTTTATTCTTTTCGACATGTTGAGGCTGTCTAAATATTAAAAAAGAGGCGCAAAAGTAGGCTAAAACCTCGATTTTGAAAGGGTAGGAAAGCGTAATTTTTGCTCGGTTACTTATATCCTCACATACCGATGAATCAACTGTTGGTCAACGCCCCTTATTACGGCCAGTTGTTGCAACCAGCGCATTAAGGGGTTCCAAAAACCTGAATAGTCGGGGTAAATTGGTATCGCTCCAATGCACCAGCATCGGTAGATGGAAGGGATTGTAGGGGATACCTTTTTTGTTTGTCTTGCCATCGCGTGCAAGGCCATAAGCAACTTGCAGACTAATCCAATTTCGTGGGGTTAGACAACCTTCGCCAGCGCTATGAATAGTTGGGGATTACGGGCTTTGATGTGATAGATGATGGGCAGTATTTTACAGTCACGTTGCCGTTGATTGATGGGGGGACTTAAACCTCGTAGGTTTTTAAACCCTACGAGGGCTTGTTTACACTACCTCCGCAGCAATCTTCTCCGCCAATGCCGCCATCTCCTCCTGAGAGAGATTCACCTTCGCGCCCCGGCTGAACGTCACATCTTCCATGCTGTTGAACGGGAGCAAATGCACATGCGTGTGCGGCACTTCGTCGCCAATGACCACGATACATACACGTTTGCAGGGCACGGCTTTTTTTACGCCCTTGGCCACAATTTTGGCAAAAAGCCATAGCCCAGCGTAAAGCTCGTCATCCACATCAAAAATGTAATCAATCTCCTGCTTCGTGATGCAGAGCGTATGTCCATAAGTCTGAGGGCGCACATCGAGGAACGCAAGATAGTCGTCTGTTTCGGCAATTTTGTGGCAAGGAATTTCGCCGTTGACGATTTTAGTGAAGATGGATGGCATGATATGAAGTGATGGAGTGATGGAGTGATGAAGCGATCAAAAAAATCGCTTCCCGTCGCGGTTCATTTTCCGTAGCAGTGGACTGCAACGGTAGCGGTCTTCGAGGTATTCCACATAGAGGGAATCGAGTTTTTCTACTATGTTTGGGATGCCAATCTCGTCGGCCCAAGAGAGGAGGCCCTTGGGATAGTTTACGCCCTGGGTCATGGCCAATTCAATGTCTTCGCGGCTGGCTACCCGGAGATAAAGTGCGTCTGAAGCTTCGTTGATGAGCATGGCGAGAATACGGGTGGCGATTTCGCGGCCAAGGGCTTCGTCTTTGGTGGGTTCTGGAAGGGCTACGCCATTTCTGTAGTCATAAAATCCACGACCGCTCTTTCGACCAAAGTAATGGGCTTCCACTAGCCTTTTTTGTGTGAAAGAAGGTTTGTAGCGGGGATCAAAAAAGAAATTGGAAAACACCACCTCTGTAACAGCGTAGTTGATGTCGTTGCCGATGAAATCCATCAGTTCAAATGGCCCCATGCGAAAACCGCAGAGTTCGCGCATCGCCCAGTCAATCGTTGCCTCATCGGCGATGCCCTCATCAAAAATGCGCAGTGCTTCGCCATAGTAGGGCCTGGCCACCCTATTGACAATAAAGCCCGGCGTATCTTTTGCCACGACGGTAGTCTTGCCCCAACCATCAATAAGACTTTTGCCGCGCTCAACCACATCAGGGTCAGTCTGTAAGCCAGGGATAATCTCCACAAGCCGCATAAGTGGTGCGGGATTGAAAAAATGTACTCCTAAAATGCGCTCCGGGTGCTTGAGCGGAGCCCCCATGGCGGAGATAGAAAGCGAGGACGTGTTGCTGGCGAGGATAGTGCTCTTGTCAACAATGGCTTCCATACTTCGGAAGGCTATTTGCTTCTGCTCAATATCTTCAACAATAGCCTCAATGACGATAGAGCAGTCGCGGAACTCGCTCATGTGATCGGTAAATTTGAGGCGACTGAACAGTGCATAAGAATCTGCATCGGTCATTTTCCCCTTATCCACCAAAGTTTTAAGCGTAGCCTGCACATTGCGGCTTGCCTTTGTGAGCGCGATGATAAGGTTGTCGCAAATCACCACGTTGTGCCCTGAAGCAGCAGCCACTTGTGCTATACCGCTGCCCATTGCGCCCGCCCCTAAAATGCCTATTGTGTCCATGAGTCTGAGTGCTGGAATGTTGAGGTGTGTTCGCATAAGTTTGGGGGCGCAAACTTACAAACCCTGCTTGTCTATTCCATTTTTTTGGACGTTGGATTGTTGGACGTTGGGCATTAGAGGATCCAAAGTCCAGCAGTCCAAAATCCTACTCACACTCCTTTTTTATTTGCAGGTAAAGCCGTGTAGTCTCTGCCGAAGGTTTAGACTGGAACTCTCTTTCCATGATTTGGCAGAGCAGGCGGTATTGTTGCCCAACCTTGTTGCACATACCCAGCTTGCCATAACAAAACATCAGCCGGCGGTGGATCGCCTCCATACGCTGGTCGCGCGTGAGGATTTCGTGGCACACAGAGGTTGCGCGGTAGTATTCCCCTTTGTCGCAAAGTTGGGCGCTGTACAGATCGGCCAATTGCTCGAAAAGCGCACCCAGATGCTGACGCTCCACTTCCACCCAATTGAGCGCATCCTCAGGGCAGTCGTCGAGGAAATTGCTCGAATACGTTTGAATGACTTGCTGGAAAATCTCGTCTGGCACGGGCTGGCCCTCGCGTTGTAGCATCTGAATTTTTTGGCACAAAGCCTTAAACGTTGCTACGTCAGACAGCATCGGGCGATCAAGTTGGAGGCGGTAGCAGTTCTTGTCGAATACAATCAGTTCGCGTTGCATACCTGTCTGCTGACGGATGGCTTTGCGGATATGGTTGAGTTCCACGTTGAGGCTGCGACGTGCGCTTTCAGGTTGGCTTTCTTGTTTTTCGGGCCAAAAAACGCGAGCCAAATGATCACGGGAAAGCGCCTTGTTGGAGTGGTAGGCTAAATAGCCGAACAGCATTTTTGCCTGCCAGTTGAAATCAATTTTTTTGCCGTTCAGGCGTACTTTCAATAAGCCAAAATAGTTGACCTCCAAGCCATTGTAAAAGTTTTCGACACTTTGTTCGATGACAGCCTGGGCTTGTTGGGGTAGTTGCGGCAGGATCGTAGCCTGCATTTCCACCCCGGCGACCACAATGCCTGGGGCAGCTGCGGCCAGCAACATATTGCCTGTTTTTGTACCCTTTTTGCCCCCCTTGATTGTTTTTGGAGGAGCGTGCCGAAAGCCAGGTAAAAATGCCTCGTAGCAAGCCAGCACCTTGTCGCCGTCTACAGGCAATGGAAGCACCTCTTTAGCGCCAGAACGCATTAGAAATTTAGTGGTGTCGGGGGTGTAATCAGAAGTCAGCACCAGCACCGGCACATCTGGATTTTCGCGCTGCCAATTGCGGAGCGAGGCGAAACTATCCGATGAGGGCGGCTCGTGTTGCAGCACGAGCATACCAACATCTGACATTCGGGCAAGGTCGTTGAAGGATAGAGATTCAGGAATTTGCTCCACTTGAAGCGATCCGCCGCCGCTTGCGCGGAGGGTGCGCAAGAGATTGGCATTGCTGCCGCAATAGAATACCTTTTGGGGGGGCATAGGTTATGGGGGAATAAGGTTAGTAGATTGGGTGGTTTCTTTGTACTGCAAATATAAATGTCTTTTAATGCAAAAAATTCCCCTTGCGTGAATTATTTACGAAGATTTTTTTGAAAAAAATGAAAAAAAACAAATTATTTCGCTGTATTAACGCAAACAACCTTTCTTGTTTTGTATTTTTTATATGCAACCGAATGCTGTGTTGTTCTTGTTTTTGGTAAGCAAACGCCACTTGAATGTGTCAACGCTTGGCAAACCATTGCTTTGAATTGCTGTTCTTAATATCTGATTTTACCTTTGTGTTCGATTTTAAAAAATGATTTCCCGTACCAATAAATCGTTCGTTTGGCTTTGGATGGCTGCACTGCTCAGTGCTTCTGTCGGCGTGAGCGTACAGAAAGTTTATTGCTACTGTCTGGGAAAGACATCCGTCTCCCTTTTTGATGCCGACGATGCTTGTCAAGCAGGAAACATTGACCGGGTGACTCAAAGTCACCCGGTCAATATTTCCAGTGTTCAGGAATCTGATTGCTGTGCAAAAAAGGTTTCGCCCTCGAAACCTGCTTGTTGCCAAAAGCCTGCTCCTGAAAAACAAGGATGTACTAAAAAGACCACGCAGGTTTTCCAACTCAAGACTGAATTTGAAGTCGGCAGCGCTGATTTTAAGAAACTTGATTTCCCCAAAGCCTGGACAATCATCCCCAGTTTTCAGGCTTTCCCCCCAGTTTTTTGGGATGTTCAACAGGGAGATTTCCAAGCATTTGAACGACCGCCTCCTTCCCCTTCCGGGCGCATGATCTGTGTGCGCCACGGTGTTTTTCGTTGCTAAATCTTTGTTGCTCGGCGGATTAATGATCTGCTTTAGCGGCATTAGGCGAAACTTCGATATCGTCAATGCTCCTACCCTGAACTTCGTTTCAGGCAACTATAACACTTACAGACGGAATAACTTTCCGCAACACAAGCAACTTCCAGCAATGAAAAATATCATCGCCCTACTTGGGTTTATAGCAGGATTTAGTTCGGCTTTTGCTCAAACGGACCCTCCATCCCCAAATCCCCAAATAAACAAATCCACCATTTCCGGCATCGTCACCAACGAAAAAGAAGAAGTCCTCATCGGGGCCTCGGTCTTTTGGAAAGACACGAAACAAGGTACTGTGACCGACACAGAAGGCCGTTTCAGCCTTCCCGCCCGCAATTCAGAAACCACATTGGTGGTCAACTACGTCGGCTATACCTCCGCAGAAGTGCAAGTGCTGCCCGGAGAAGACAAAATTTGGGTGGAAGTAACGGGCGTGGCCCAACTACAAGAAGTGACGGTGCAAGGCAAGGGCTTCGATACGCACATTTCGACCCTTGGCGTTCGCAATGTGGAAACCATTACAAGCAAAGAACTCCGTAAAGCGCCCTGCTGCAACCTATCCGAGAGCTTCCAAACCAACGGCGCAATTGATGTGACGTACGCCAATGCCCTGACAGGTGTGAAAGAAATCCAACTCCTTGGCTTGCGCGGCATTTACAGTCAATTTCTTGTTGAAAATCGCCCTACCATGACGGGTATTGCAACGCCGTTTGCGTTCGAATATATCCCGGGAACCTGGCTGAGTGGCGTGGATTTGGCCAAAGGGGCGAGCACTGTCAAGAACGGCAATACGGGCATCACCGGACAAGTGAACGCTGAAATAGTGAAACCAGACCTGGACAAACCTTTGTTTGTCAATGTTTTCAGCAGCACCGAAGGGCGTGGCGAAGTGAATGTCCATTTGAATAAAAAAGGCAAAACTGCTTCGAATGGTCTCTTGCTCCACGGCTCTTTTGTGGAAAACAACTGGGACATGAATGACGACAAGTTCAAAGACTCGCCCAACCGCCAACAGCTCAACGGACTGTACCGATGGAAATACGATGGGCCAGCGGGATGCGCCCAGTTCAACGTGCAGGCACTCACTGACCGTCGCCAAAGTGGACAATTAGGAGAGATCGAGGGTTATACTGGGCCGATGTTTGAAATTGACCAAAACAACGACCGCGTGGAAGCTTGGGCCAAGTACGGCAAAGAGCAGTTTTTGGGCAAACAATTTCTGGAATTGGGCAACATCTTAGGCGCGTCGTGGCATCGCACACGCGCTCAATTCGGCCCTAATGCATACGTTGCTGAGCAAAAATCCTTGTACTGGCAAACGCTCTTCCAAAACATCATCAGCAACACCAACCACAAAATACTCGTCGCACCTTCGATTCAATACGATGATATTCAAGAAAGTGTGAATGAAGGCAAGCTCGACCGCCGGGAATTTGTCCCTGGGCTGATGGCCGAGTACACCTTCAGCCGACCCAGTGTACGGATGGAAACGCCCGACTTGGTTGTAGTGCTGGGCGGTCGGGTTGACTGGAACAGCCGATTTGGTTGGCAAGCCACTCCGCGTCTGAGTGCCAAGTACAACTTCACTGAAAAAAGCATTGTGAGGGTGTCGGCTGGACGAGGATTCCGTTCGCCCAACGTGGTAGCTGAAAACATCAGCCTTTTGGCAAGCAACCGCAACTTCGTTTTCAATTCGCCCAATAGTGGGAATGTCGAGGTTTTAGGCCCAGAAGAAGCCTGGAATTACGGGGTGAATTTCACGCAGAACTTTAAAATTGCCGAACGCGACGCGAGTTTCAGCGTGGACTTGTACCGCACTGATTTTGTTCGACAGGTGTTGGTGGATGTAGAGCAGCCGCTTTTGCCCGACTCGACCATGGTTGTATATTTTTATAATTCAACTGGCAAATCGTTCAGTAACAGTGCATTGCTCAATTTTCAATACAGTCCGTTACCAGGTCTTGACGTGAAATTTGCGTTCAAATGGAACGACGTGCGGGCAGAATTTGCAGATGGAAAACTGAAAACCATCCCACTCGTGGCACGCCAGCGCGGACTGGTTTCGGTAGACTATACTACACCAAA
This sequence comes from uncultured Saprospiraceae bacterium, assembly GCA_964589365.1. Lineage (GTDB taxonomy): Bacteria > Bacteroidota > Bacteroidia > Chitinophagales > Saprospiraceae > M3007. The sequence goes on along the minus strand of CAZPTQ010000037.1, from coordinate 7,744 downwards.
CAAACGCTGGTCTTTCAATACTTACGTCCAAATAGTTGGTCCGCAGCGCTTGCCCGACAACTCGCCTTTGCCGCATAACCTGACGCATGATTTTCCGTCCATAACGCCCACGTTTGCGCTTCTGAATGCACAGTTGACCCGCAAATTTGGTCAGAACTTCGAACTCTACGGCGGCTGCGAAAATATCACCGGCTATCAGCAGCATCACGCTATCATCAGTGCCGACAACCCCAGTTCCCCGTTTTTCAACGGCTCGCAGGTCTGGGCGCCGATGATGCGGCAGGTGGGGTATTTGGGGGTAAGGTGGTCGCCGAGTGGCTTGTAAAACTCAAAAATTGAAAAATTATGAAAATCACGCTCTTTTTCAGCACAATATTATTCCTCAATCTGGCCACCCTTACGTCTTCTAACGCTCAAAACGAGGCGAAAACGGGCATGACCACCAAATTCAAAGTGTACGGCAACTGCGGGATGTGCGAAAAGCGCATCGAAAAAGCCGCCTCCATTGACGGGGTGATTTCGGCGGAATGGGATGAAGAAAAGAAACTACTGACGGTCCAGTTTGACGAAACGAAGCTGAAGCCCAGCAAAATTCACCAAGCAGTGGCAGCTGTCGGGCATGACACCGACAAAGTCAGGGCCGAAGATGAGGTGTATGATAAATTGCATGGCTGCTGCAAGTATGAGCGGGTTTATTCTTTCACCAATTTTCCATTGCCCAACAATCTGCCCTGCATATCTCTTATTTCAGCCCAATACAGCCCAGCGGGCAAGTACTTGGCATTGAATTCGATGTCGGGACCGGTTGCGGTTTTTTGCGCTACAGGCGTTCCCCGGCTGTCGAATATATTAAGCAGGATGGTTCCGCTGGTTTTTTTCTCCAAACGAATGTTCGTGCGCAAGCTGAACGGGTTGGGCCAGACTTCCAGCCCGAGCTGAGCTGTTTTGGGTTTTGGTTCGAAGCTGCTGCTCAAAGGGCTTTTCTGGATGGTGTGCCAGGTAGTGTTGGTGATGACCGGGGTGTTGAAATCGAAATAGATGGCGGCGTTGTTTTCGATGACACTGCCCAATGGCACATCAGCGTACGGGGCAATGTTGAACTGTACAAAACCATGCGAGGCAGACTTGTTCACATTGGAATCGGGCAACATGATATTATTGAACCTGAAAGAGATAACGCCCTGTCCGCTCAAACTCCAGGTGTAAGGGTGACTGCTTGCGCCAGCCCGAATGCTGATGGGATCAAGAAATGCCGAGAGTGTATCGCGGATGACCACGGTAAAGGCCGTGCCTGTGCCCGTGTTCTGAAAACGAATAAGGTAATCAATCGCCTGACCGGGACGGATGTTGTGTTCCGAACCAACGCCGATTGGGAATCCTTGTTTGTCGTTGGGGTCGAAAGCACCGATGTTTTCTACACACATACGGTGCCAGGAGGGCTGAATACCGTTTACCTGGAATTGGTTGATGTATCCCAAACTCCCAAAGCCACCGCAGCCTTCGGCAAAAGCCAATGCAAGGTTCGAGAAGGGGTGACCGGGTTCTTGCTCTGATTCGATGCGCCATGTTTTACCGTTGGCGGGAAAATCCAGGATCAAATCTTCGGCTATATCGTAACCCTCCTGTCCTGTCATTAACACAACGTCGTCTTCTATGATGATATAGCCCAAGGTCTGCGAATGCGCGTTGCCTGTGTTTTTCAGGTTGAAGTGCAGGCTGGTGTCTTGGCAGGTCACAAAGGCTTCAATGTCAAAGCATTGACGAAGCTGTGGGATGCCTACATTAACGGTCATGAGGGGGCAGAAAGAAAGTGGAATGGCAGCGAAATCAACTGTATCCTTCATGAACAGCTCGGGAAGTTCCACAGAGATGCTGTCTTGGCAGTAATCCCACCAAATGTTACTTGGGTTTTGGAGTACGACTTGGTAAGAACCCGTGTCCACAAAGAAGATGTAGTGCCCTTCTGAGTCGGTGCTAGTGTAGTATTCATAAGGCTCCCCTGCCGCTTTCACTATTCTGTTTTTAATCGGCGCTTGCGCATCAGGGGTTGAACAGTTTGCATCTGCATCTACTTTGACGTAACCTTCGATATATGCACCTTCAGTGACGGGAAAGGAGGATTGATACAGATTGGGGAGATGGCCGTACACCCCCGCAAACAATCTTTGGCTGGGCGACAAAGCAATATTCGAGATGCGCTGAAAGGAGAATGCTTCTGGAAGGGTTTGCCAGGTAGCCCCTTCGTCAACAGAAAGGACAACGTCTTCATATCCATCAGAAACATACAGATGGCCGTTGGAAGCAATGACCATAGATTCGTCTCCAACGACACCTTCTTTTAGAACCGGGGGGAGCAGGGCCCAGGTTTCCCCAACATCTTTTGATCGCCAGAGCGATTGATCTTTTCTGGAAATATAGATTGTGCCATTGGGCGATACAGAAGCAATTGGCCCCGAGTTGTTCCATCCTGAAGGGTTAGGAACCGACGACCAAGTATTACCACCATTGTCAGAGATTAAGACATTCGTAAGGCTGTTTGCGATGATTCGACCAGAAGGGTGAAATGCCATGCCGTGAAATCGGCCAAGGGCATCGGTGGATGTCCAAGTTTGCCCAAAGTTGGTTGATTTATACATGCCCCCCGCGTTCACAAAAAGCGTGTTGTCAAGCGGATTGATAAATACATAATGAAACGTTGAAGCAAGGCCAGGTGGCGGTGTGATGTCGGTAAATGTTTCGCCAAAATCTGAAGACCAAAGCAATCTGTTGTTTTGAAAAGCAGCAACCCCGCCAGAAGGGGTGATGGCAAAATTTTCCTCATGGTTAAAATAGCCATTGTTAAAATTCACAAGGGTATTGTAAGTCATAAGTTTCCAGCTATCCCCAGCATTTCCCGTTTTCCAAAGACCAATCTGGTTTAGGGCATAATAGAGGCTATCCGACACAAATTTCATGTCTATCTCCGTAGCAGCACGAATGCCGGCACCCGAAAACTGCCACGTCAATCCACCATCGCTTGAGCGCAGCAAAGCATTCAAATTTTGCTTAAAAATAGTGCCATCGCCCAAAGGAGCGATTGGGACAAAGTCCCCGCCAGCACCTTGCTGAAGTGTAGCCAGGGTTTGCCAAGAAAGTCCATCGTCGTCTGAATAAAGGAGGTTGGTGCTGGATTGTAACAGTATCCTTCCTGAATTCAGCACGGCCAACTGGGTTAATAAATATGTGGAACGAATGGTGGTTGAACTAAAAGATTGGCCTCCATCAGAAGAGCGGTGAAGGGTGTCGTTCTTAATCGCTAGTAATATCCCTGTATGGGTAGCATACAATTGGGAGAAGGTTGGGCCGGCAGGAAAGGCTTGAGTCGTCCAAGTGGCCCCATTGTCTTGGGAACGATGAAATTTGAGGTTTTCAACAATCAAAATATCTCCAAACTGCGTGAGGACAATACTCCCTGGACTGTTAACCGCAAGAACCCAGTTTAAACCCCCATCTGTAGAACGCCATACCCCTGGACTATACCTTTTGCTGAAAAGCGTGCCGTTATCTGTCTCAAAAATAAAAAGTATCGTGTTGCTTAATTCCACCCAGTTTTGTCCATCATCGGTTGATTTATAATGTTTACTGGTAAAATTAACATTGTTGTACAATCTCAGAAAAATTGTACCCGCATTGCCGACCGTGACCTTTTAATCCAATGAATCCGGGAAAGACTCCCCCAAAGCAGGCAAACGCTCCCAACTTAAGCCATTGTCGTCAGAGCGATAGGTCTGACTCGGACCGGCAATGGCATAAAGCCTTCCTGTGCTTGTTTTCGTGTATTCAAACAAGAAGCCTCCATAAGGCCCTTTCGCTTCCTCCCAAAATCCGTTTTGAGCGCGAAGCATGAACATAGAAACCAACAACATCATCGAGAGTAAGCACCTTTTCATAAGCCAAATCATTATTAGATAAAAATCAAGCCCAAAAGTCAACAGTTTTCGATTGCTTTAGCAAATACAAAAAACAAGCAAAGCCGCATAATTAATTATTTAAAACTTTGATTTACAACATATTGAAAATATATTTGCCGAAATTATGACTCTAATTAACCTCGACATTAGCGGATAAAAATCCTCTAAATCACCCATATACATGATCAGCTCCCTCCTAGTCCGCGCCTTCCAGCAACTGCCTACCAAAGAATCCAGGGCTTTGGTGGAATTCGTAAGCTGCCCACTTTTCAACCGCCGCGATGAAGTCACCCGCCTATGCGAACACTTCGCTGCCCACATCGGAAAGCCCGTGCAGAAGGCTTTTGCTGCCGAGCAGCTATTCGAGGCCGCTTTTCCAGGCGAAGTGTATGAAAACCGCCGCTTGCGTCACCTGATGTCGTACACGCTGGATGCCCTGCGACAATATGTGGCCCTCGTAGAATGGCAATCCAACAAGGCGGAATGCCATCAAACCCTCGTGCGCGGGCTCCGCAACAGAGGCCTGGACAAACTTTTCGATAAAGCGCTGGACAAAGCAGCCAACCAAAGCGAAAGGCGAAATGTGAGAGATGCTCAGCACCACTTCCACCAATACCAACTCCATCAAGAAAAATTGGAGCACAAGGCTCGACGCGAACGCTCTTCCAATCTAAATCTCCAACCCCTACCCGACGAACTAACCACTTTTTATGTGTCCGAAATGCTACGCCACGCCTGTTCTGCGCTCATGCACCAGGCTGTGGCAGGCCAGACCTACCACATGCAACTTTTGGATGCAATCCTGAGCGTCGTGGAACAAGGGGAAATGCTGGAAGCCCCTGCCGTTGCTGTCTATTATCATGCCTATCGGATGCTTCAATCTCCAGACGATGACCGCCCTTTTGAGCAATTAAAACGCTTGCTTGCCAAGCATGAAAGCCGTTTCGGACAAGGGGAAATGCGAGGACTTTACCTCATGGCCATCAACGGCTGCATTCGGAGAATGAACTCAGGGAAACGGGTTTACATCCGCGAAGCATTTGATGTGTACCGCGCTGCATTGGAGCGCAACTTCCTGACAGAGAATGGTTTTCTTTCAAGTTTTACCTACAAAAACATCATCCGAATCGGGGCAGCTTTGGGCGAACATGAATGGACAGAACAGTTTATTGAACAACAACGCAAGGCCCTCCACCCAAGGGAACGCGACAATGCCTACCGCTACAACCGCGCATTCCTTTATTTTCAAAAGGCAGATTATGCACAAGCGATGCCCCTTCTCCAACAGGTCGAACTCGAAGACCCGCTCAACAACCTCCACGCCCGCCGAATGCTTGTCCGCAGCTACTACGAACTCGGCGAACAATCCGCACTCGAATCGTTGTTGCAGAGTTTTGGGGCATATTTGAATCGGCAAAAAAACCTCGGCTACCACCAGGAACTCAACCTCAATTTTGTGAAATTCGTGCTCAGACTGATCCGACTGATGCCCAATGACGAAGCGGCCAATGCAGTGCTAATGAAAGATCTCTCCATTGAAAGTCAAGTGGCTGAACGCGAGTGGCTTATGGAGAAAATGGGGAGATGACGTATGGCCCGATATTTTTAAAAACCTTGAAACAATTTTTCAAAGTTTCAGAATCTCAATACCGTTTTTCAGCAAACGAACCTTGCCGTCTTCAGACAATTTTTTCATCAGACGGGAAATTACCTCCCGCGAGGAATTCAATTCTTGCGCAATTTGGGTATTGGTAATTTCCAACACATTGGTATTGAGTGCCTTACGGTGGCGACGGAGGTAAAATTCAAGTCGCTCGTCCATGTTCTGGAACGCGATATGGTCAATTGTTTCCAGCAGTTCCTCGTAACGACGGCGGTAGGTTCCGACCACGAAGTGATACCAGGTGCGATAATGCCGCATCCAGTTTTCGGTTTGTTCAAGCGGCACGACCAACAATACAGCGTCGGTCACAGCCTTGGCTGTCACAGAACTGACCTTAAAACTGCGGTCGCAAATCAAAGAAAGCGCACAACCATCTCCCGGGTGGAGGTGGTACATGAAAAACTCGTTGCCCTCATCGTTCTCGCGATAAAGTTTGATCAGTCCATCGAGCACAATCATAGTGCTTCGGATATTCTGGCCACTTTGAAGCAAAACCTGACCGGCTTTTACTGCCAAGATGCGACCTTTTTCCTGCATTTCGCGTTGTAGTCCATCTTCGAGGTCAGGAAACAAGTGGCGGTATTGATCCATAGTTTTTAACAGCCAAAGTATGGCATTCTGCATGAAATTACTCGCCCGACATCCGCCCAATCATACAACTGACGTACGATTTTGCTTTTTTCCCAAAATTGTTCTCTCCCACGAGTGGATAACCCATGTCTGTCAGTTTGAGGCTGATAGCATCTGATGAGACCTTGCTTTCATCAAAGTCTACCGTGACGGTTCCGTGCTCGTTTTCAGGTTGGGCACTCATAACACCTGGCATTTGCTCCAGTCCTTTTCTGATGGTGTTCATACAACCGCCGCACTTAATGTTTTCTACTTCAAAGATTTGTTTCATAATCTGTATGTATCTTAAACTTATAAACCCTTAGTTGAAGCAAAGGTTTTTAAAAACACAAGCCTCAACAAAAACACCCAAGGCAGCCCATGCCAAACCAAATCAAACCAGTCTAGAGGTTTCATCCCGATAGCTCCACCAGCCACCCAGCGAAGTTTGCCCAGCAGGTGCGGTTCTGGCACAAAAGGTGCAAGCCCTAGAAGCAGGCAAGCCAGAATTACCAATTTCCAATCATTCCAAGGTCTCATTTTCGTTGAAAAGGTTTAATCATTTGACTAAAAAATCCGTGCGGGTATTCGTCCACTTCATCAAAACCTAGTTTGATATCCCGCCCATCACGGGGTATCCAGGCCGTACCGAACAGGTAGTCCCACAGAGAAAGCGAGATACCATAATTCACGCCCGAACTGCCTTTCGGCAAATCTTTGACGTGGTGCCAAATATGCATCTGCGGGTTATTGAGAATGTATTTCAAAGGCCCAAGCGGCAGGTAAATATTGGCGTGGTTCAGGTGACCGATAACGATGGTAAACAAGTGTACCAACAAGAAATCCTGAATGCCAAAACCGATCATCGCCAGCGGCAAATATTCAATGGTTCGGTACACTATGGTTTCCCCAAAATGATAGCGCAGGTGCGCAGCATAGCCCATTTCTCGCACAGAATGGTGCACCTTATGCACTTTCCAGAGGAATGGCACTTTGTGCAAAAGTCGGTGTGTGTTCCATTGCACAAAGTCTCGGACTATAAAAAGAATGAGCAATTGGACCCAGTGGGGCAATAGGGCGACATTGATTGCCACCAGATTGCGGATGCCGAAAACATTGGCCAAAAAATCATTGAATGCCTGCGAAACAACATTGGACACTGCCGCATATCCCACCAGTCCGAACAGGAAAAAATTGAAGAACATGTAAAACGTGTCCAGCCAAAAATCTTCCCGAACCTTCGGTTGGTTCTTCCGCCAGGGAAACAGCAGCTCCAAAGCGTACACGAACAGAGAAATGGCAATAAGCCAATAAAAGAAATTACCCCAGTGTGGGTTAAGGACTTCGTTGGCTAAATAGCTCGCGTATCCGGTGAAGCTTTGGTTGAAGGTTTGCAAGTAGTGCATGGTTGTTGAATTGGAAGCGACTGTATTACAGTCATTGGTCAATGACCCATGACCCATGACCAATGACCAATGACCAATGACTAATGACCAATGACCAATGACCAATGACCAATGAC